>JAYURF010000543.1:0-3189 GCA_043756365.1 Acidimicrobiales bacterium | reverse complement strand
TGAGGGCATCCGCCGGGTCCGCTTCACCAGCCCGCACCCCAAAGACATGCGCCCCGACACATTCGCCGCGATGGCCGAGACGGCGGCGGTGTGCGAGCACCTGCACTATCCCCTGCAAAGCGGTTCCGACCGCGTGCTGGCGTCGATGCATCGCGGCTACACCGCCGAGCGGTACCTCGACCGGCTGGCGGGGGGGCGCGCTCGGGTTGCCGATCTCGCCGTCAGCACCGACATCATCGTCGGCTTCCCCGGAGAGACCGAGTCCGACTTCGTCGGCACTCTCGAAGTCGCCGCAGCCGCCGAGTACGACTACGCGTACACGTTCGTGTTCTCGCCACGCGAGGGAACCGAGGCGGCGACGATGGTGCAGCACTTCGTCGCCCCCGAGGTGATCACGGAACGCTTCGAGCGGCTACGAATCGTGGTCGAACGCTCAGCGCTGATCAAGCACCGTGACCGCATCGGCCGGGTCGAGGAGGTGCTCGTCGAGGGGCCGAGCCGGAAGGACCCGGCGCAGCTCTCGGCGCGCACCCGCCAGAACAAGCTGGTCCACTTCATCCCCCCGCATCCGGTGCGAACCGGTGCCTACGCGATGGTCGAGATCGTCGCGGCCGCGCCACACCACCTGCTCGGCGAGTTCCGGTCGATGATCAGCGAACCGGCTCACAAGCGGCGCATCCCCGTGCTGTCCGGTTGAACGCTCCGCTCGTCATCGTCGGTCCGACCGCTAGCGGCAAGAGTGATGTCGCCATGGCGTTCGCCCGCGCCACGCAGTATCTAGCCAACACTGGGGCCCCGGACGTTGCGGTAGGCGGTGTTGCGGAGATCGTCGCCGTCGATGCGATGCAGGTGTACTGGGCGATGGACATCGGAACGGCGAAGCCGACATGGCGAGACCAAGCCCACGTCGTCCACCACTGCCTCGACCTCGTTGCACCGGATCACGACTTCGCCCTCGCCGAGTATGCGATTTCCGCAAACCGGGCAATTGCCGAGATCGACGATCGCGGTGGTCGCCCGGTTCTCGTTGCCGGCACCGGGCTGTACCTGCGCGCCGTCACTGACCCGATGGAGCTGCCCGGGATGTGGCCCGAGATACGCGAAGCGCTGGAGGCGCGCGCCGTGTCGGAACCGGTCGAAGATCTACACCGCGAACTCACCGCGCTCGATCCGGAAGCGGCAGCGAGGATCGACCCGGCGAATGCTCGCCGGGTGGTGAGGGCGCTCGAGGTGTGCCTTGGCAGTGGCCGCAGGTTCAGCTCGTTCGGTCCCGGCCTCGGCGTGTACCAGCCGACCCGCTTCGTGCAGATTGGGTTGCGCTGGGGCCGTCCCGCGCTCGCAGACCGGATCGAGCGGCGGGTGCACCACATGCTTGAAGCGGGCTTGCTCGCCGAGGTCGAGTCGGTGCTCACGACGTGGCCAGAGCTCTCGCGCACGGCTCGCCAGGCGCTCGGCTATCGGGAGCTGCTCAGCTACATCGACGGGGCGGTGTCCTTCGACGAGGCGGTGGCGCAAATCGTGCTGCGCACACGGCAGTTCGCGGTACGTCAGGAGCGGTGGTTCCGCCGCGACCCGCGAATACAGTGGGTCGACATCCACGCCGATCCCGTCGCCGAAGTGCTCCCCGTCATTTCTGAACGACTGTCGGTTGCGTCGTCGTCACCGGTTCCAGGGTCGCACGCGTGAAGCTCGAGCTCACCAAGCACCATGGTCTCGGCAACGATTTCCTCGTGGTGTTTCACCCCGGTGTCAAGGACCTCGCGGCGCTCGCCCGCCTGTTGTGTGACCGGCGACGAGGCGTTGGCGCCGATGGTCTGCTCGTGGGTGAGCCGAGCGTGGGTCACGCAGCAGCGATGACACTGTTCAACGCCGACGGAAGCCGAGCGGAGATGAGCGGCAACGGGATTCGCTGTTTCGCCCAGGCGCTGTCGGCCCGGCGAGGCAACCTCGACGACCTGTTGATCTCCACCGATGCCGGTCCCCGGCTCGTCCGGCTGGCCGCGACCGCGTCAGCCGACACGCTCGACGTGCGTGTCGACATGGGTGCCGTCGTTCCGATCGGGTCGCCGCAGGGTTGGGACGAGATCGGCTGCAACCCCGATCGCCCTGTCGCCCACCTCAGTCTCGGCAACCCCCACACCGTGGTTGGCGTCGACGACGTCGATGTCGTCGACCTGGTGGCGCTCGGCGCGGCGGTTCCGGGCACGAATCTGGAGATCATCGAACCTGGTCGTGACATCGCATCGATCCGGATGCGCGTCCACGAGCGCGGTGCGGGAATCACCGAGGCCTGCGGCACAGGTGCGTGCGCCAGCGCGTGGGCAGCGCGATCGTGGGGTCTGGTTTCGGCGTCTTCCGGGGAAATCACCGTGCAGATGGATGGAGGGCGTGCCAAGGTTGTGCTCGACGAGCCCGAGCCCGGTCATGCCACCTTGATCGGCCCCGCCGTGTTCGTTGCTCACGTGGTGGTCGAGATCCCCGACCCCAATCCGGCAGGTGCACCAACCGAATGACGAATCCATACAACCAAGCACTCGGCGAGACGCTGATCGAGCGCAGCAGACGAGAGCGAATCGTGCTCGTCGGGGTGACCCTTCCGGGGCACACCGACGGCGACACCGAAGCCGGACTCGATGAACTTGCGCTGCTGATCGACACCGCCGGTGCCGATGAGGCGGCGCGCCTGGTGCAGCGTCGCAGCGCCCCTGACCACACATGGTTCATCGGCAAAGGCAAGGTGGAAGAGTTGCGCGAGATCTGTCTCGCCGTCGACGCCGACACCGTGGTGTTCGACAACGATCTGAGCCCAGCCCAGCAGTTCAACCTGGAGAAACTGCTCGGCCGTACCGCGATCGACCGGACTGCCGTCATCCTCGACATCTTCGGTCAGAACGCGCACACGCTGGAAGGCAAGGCGCAGGTGGAGTTGGCGTTGCTGCGCTACCGCCTGCCCCGGTTGCGGCGCGGTAGCAAAGCCAATCTGTCCCAGCAAAGCGGTGGTATCGGCACCCGAACCCGCGGCAAGGGCGAGACGAAGCTCGAGACGGATCGCCGGACCCTGATGCGGCGGATCACCCGCCTCGACCACGAGCTGGCCGAGCTACGCGAGACCCGCTCGTTGCAGCGCAAGAGCCGTGAGCGCAGCGGCCTGGCCGCGGTGGCGATCGTCGGCTACACCAACGCTGGCAA
>JAYURF010000542.1:0-3195 GCA_043756365.1 Acidimicrobiales bacterium | reverse complement strand
GCAGGAGCATCTCGACGTACTCGGGTGGGTCACCGGCGATGCCATCATTCGGAACGATCACGCGATAGCCGAGGTTCATGGCCTCGATCGCCGTGCCGTTCACCGCAATGTTCGCGGACACCCCGACGATGACGACGTTGGTGATGCCGAGGTTGCGCAAGTACTGGTCGAGCGGCGTGGCGAAGAAGCCCGTCATGCCGTGCTCGCGCCGGATCGTGATGTCGTGCGGGTGCGGCGTGAGCTCAGCAACGATCGGACCATGGCCGGGGTTCGAGCCGCCCGACGTGATCGACCGGCCGATCATCAGGTTGCTCGCACCGCCGAGCCCGTCGGGGCGGCGCTCATCGGTCACGTAGATCACCTGCGCCCCAACGCTGCGGGCGCTGCCGAGCAGTGCGACCAGGTTGTCGATCAGACCGACCGACGCGGCGTGGGCGGCGACGCCGGGGATGAGCGCCTTGTCCGGCAGCAGCAGGTTTTCCTGCACCTCCAGCGCGACGACCGCTGTTGTGGCGGGATCCAGGTACGGGGTTGGGTCGAGTGGCATGGCTGGTCCTTGCTGACGGGACAGATCACTTGACGACATCGTCAACTAGACTGGGACTTTAGTCTCCATGATTGAACACCCTGGTAACGCTGACGCCCCGGAGGTCCCACACCGCCATGCGATTCGACACGATCATCACCGGCTGCACACTCGTCGACGGCACGGGTGCCGCGCCACGCCGTGCCGACATCGGCATCACCGACGGCCGGATCGTCGCCATCGAGGCAGACCTGAGCGACGCGACCGGGCCCGACTTCTCGTGTGCGGCCGGCGAGGTGATCGACGCCACCGGCCGCATCGTCACCCCCGGTTTCGTCGATGTGCACACCCATTACGACGGCCAGGCCACCTGGGACACATTGCTCGAACCGTCCACCCAGCACGGTGTCACCACGGTACTGATGGGCAACTGCGGCGTGGGGTTCGCACCGGTGCGCCCCGTTGACCACGACGCGCTGATCGAGCTGATGGAAGGCGTTGAGGACATCCCGGGCGCAGCACTCAGTGAGGGCCTCACATGGGGTTGGGAATCGTTCCCCGACTATCTCGATGTGCTCGCCGAGCGCCGCTGGTCAGTCGACGTCGGCACCCAGATCGCCCACGGTCCGCTCCGCCGGTACGTGATGGGGCCGACCGCTGCCGACGATGCAACAGCGTCGACCGACGAAGTTCGGGCGATGGGCCGCCTGGTTCGACAGGCGATCGAGGCGGGAGCGTTCGGGTTCACCACCTCGCGCACGCTCGGCCACAAGTCGCTTGATGGCACACCGGTGCCCGGCACCTACGCCACGCTCGGCGAGCTGACCACGATCGCCGCGAACGTCGCCGCGGCGAAGGGCCGCGTGCTCGAGTTCGCCGCTGCCGGCCTTGCCCGCAGCGACAACCCCACGGCGATCGCCACCGAGTTCGAATGGCTGGGCAGGCTCGCTGGCGACACAGGCGTCACCACCACGTTCATCCTGCTGCAGAACCACGCTGATCCCGGACGCTGGCGCACCGAGATGCACAGCGCCGCAGCGTGGCGCGCCGCCGGTGCGCCGGTCACCCCCCTCATTGCCGGTCGTCCGTTCGGTGTGATCTGGGGCTGGGATGTGCGCCACCCCTTCAGCGCCCGGCCGACCTACCGCCGGGTCGCCCAGCTGCCCTTGGCAGAACGACTCGTCGAACTGCGCGATCCCGCCGTTCGCAAGGCGATCCTGTCCGAGGCCGACGAGCCGGCGAACCGCGCCGAGTCCGGTCAACTCGCCTACATCCGCATGGTGCTCGGCGACTGCCACATCATTACCGGCGTGCCCGACTACGAGCAGACGCGTCAGCAGTCGATCGGTGCCCGCGCCGATGCGCACGCAGTGTCGCGCGAGGAGATCTGCTACGACGGCCTGCTCGAGGATGGGGCGATGATGCTCTACGCGCTGTACAACTACGCCGACTGGGACCACGCCGTGCTCCACGAGCAGCTCGAAGATCGCGACGCCGTGGTCGGCCTCGCCGACGGCGGTGCCCACTCGGCGTTCATCTGCGACGCCTCCATCCCCACCTACATGCTCACGCACTGGGCGCGCGACCGGGCGCGTGGCCCACGCCTCGAGCTCACCGAGACCGTCCGCCGCCTCACCTCGCAACCCGCCGATCTGTACGGCCTCGGCGACCGCGGCCGCGTCGCCGTCGGCCTCCGGGCAGATCTCAACGTGATCGATCACGACCGCCTCACCCTGAGCACGCCGAAGGCGGTTCACGATCTCCCCACCGGCGGCACCCGCTTGCTCCAGCCGTCGAGCGGCTACGACGTCACGATGGTCGCCGGCACCGTTACCCGCCGCAACGGCCACGACACCGGTGCCCGCCCCGGCCGCCTCGTGAGGGCCTGACAATCCGCGCTGTGAAGAATGGGTTCGATCACCCGCCGGCGGCGATGGCGACTTTCAGGGTGGCGGTGGCTTCGGCGAAGGTGCCGGGCGAGCACGCTGCGGCGACGTAGCGGTCGGGGCGTAGGACGATCACGTCGGCACCGGGGTGCTGCACGTGCCAGGCGGCGAGGGCACCGTCGACGTCGTCGATGGTGACCGATCCGTGGCGAGCGGTCCGGTCGTCCTGTCCCGATCCGAACCTGACCTCGACCAACTGCGCACCGACCTCGCGCCACCAGTCGAGCGCGTCGTCGTCGAGATCGGCCGGGTCGCCACCGAGGCGGAGCACCGCGAACCACGGGCCGAGTGCCTGGTCGAGCAGCACCCGCTCCCCGACGAGCCCGACGTGCGGTTGCGGGAACATTCGCCCGACGGGGTCGGCCCTGTCACGCTTCGCCACGCCGGCGACGACGCCCTCTGTGTAGCGGGGCATCGGCTTGTACTTCATCTGCAGCACGTAATCGCGCCCGCCAGGGATTCGCTGCACCGCACGGAACACGAGGTCGCGCGCCCGCTCTGTGACCGTGCTGCGGGGCCGGTACATCGAGCCCATCCGCGTAGCGAAGTTCACCATCTCGGTTGCGTGCGGGCGTCGCTCGGTGTCGTACGAGGCGAGCAGCCCGGTGCCGCCGATGCCACGCACTACGGCGGCGAGCTTCCAGGCGAGGTTGGTCGCGTCGCGGAGACCGGAGTTCATGCCCTGCCCGAAGAACGGCGGTTGAAGGTGTGCGGAGTCACCGG
>JAYURF010000541.1:0-3199 GCA_043756365.1 Acidimicrobiales bacterium | reverse complement strand
TCGCCGTCCTCCTCGAACATCCCACCGTGGACGAAGCGCGAGCGGAACACGCAACGCAACGGGCCAGCCGCCGGTCTGGCCCGTACGTGCACGGTGAGTTCGACCGTCGGCACCCATCCCGATGGCATGTCGAGATTGAACACCGCCGGCGGCAGCGCGTCGGCCACCAGCAACAGCGCGAGCGTGTCGACCGGCCTGCCATCGGCGAACTCGAACCAGCCCGCGATTTCAGCAGTTCCGGTTTGCTCCCCCTCGATGAACCTGGCGTGGTCCGGGTGCAGGTGCACATCGATGCGGTTCATGAACTCCAACGGGAACAGGTCGTGGGCCGACCGTTTCCGGCACACCTCGATCGGCGGAAGATCGGGGGGAGCGCCGCGCATCGCCACGAAGTCGGACTCAGCGTTGGTGGACAGGTCGCCGAAGTTGGCCAGCACCTGGATCGTTGTGCGACCGTTCGAGCGGAGCGAACCGGTCACGGTGGTGAACCGCTTGCCCGCCTTCACGATCTCGCCGTGCACCGCGGCCGGACCTGGCACCCCTGGAGACAGGAAGTGCCCGGTGACGGTGACCGGGTCGGGCCGACCGGCGATGGTGCGCAGCCCGTTGGCCGCGAGCGCGAGCAGGTAGCCGCCGTTGGCGTTGCCGGCGATGTCCCAACCCGCGGCGATCGCCGTGACACCCTCGGCATCGACGTGTGTCGCATCATCGAACTCGCTCATGCGCCATTCTGCCCCCCACCGCAGGCCTGCACAGATATACGTTGCCAGCGCAGCGGGGAACGGGCGTATCCTTCACCACGTGACCGCCCTGATCCTCCCCCGTCGAATGCGCACCGGCTACTGACCCAAGCCGCCCTGTTTGCCGTTCGCCCGAAAGGATCACCCCTCATGTCCCGCGAGTTCCTCACCACCCCGATCTACTACGTCAACGCCCGCCCGCACCTCGGCCACGCGTACACCACCATCATCGGTGACGCCGTCGCCCGGTGGCACCGCCTGCTCGGCGACGACGTGCACTTCCTCACCGGCACCGACGAGCACGGCCTGAAGATCCAACAGGCCGCCGACGCCGCCGGCAAGACGCCCCAGGAGCTGACCGACGAGATCGCTCCGCTATTTCAGCAGGCGTGGCAGTCGTTGAACATCAGCAACGACGACTTCATCCGCACCACCGAACCGCGCCACCGGGTCGGCGTGCAGCAATTGCTGCAGCGGTGCTACGACGCCGGCGACATCGAGCTCGGCGTGTACGCCGGCAAGTACTGCGTTGCCTGTGAGGAGTACTACACCGACGACGAACTGCTGCCGGGCGATCTGTGCCCGATCCACCGCATCTCGGTCGAGTACTTCGAAGAGGAGAACTACTTCTTCCGGCTGTCCCGTTTCCAGGACCGTCTCCTCGAGTGGTACGCAGCGCACCCCGGGGCAATCGTGCCCGAGTTCCGCGGCAACGAAGCGCTCGGGCTGATTCGCGGCGGCCTGCGCGACTTCTCGATCAGCCGCACCAGCCTCACCTGGGGCATCCCGCTGCCGTGGGATTCCAAGCACGTCGCCTACGTGTGGTTCGATGCGCTGGCCAACTACATCACTGCGGTCGGCTACGGCACAGACGACGACCGCTTCCAGAGCTGGTGGCCGGCACGCCACCTGATCGGCAAGGACATCATCCGCCACCACTGCGTGTACTGGCCGGCGATGCTGCTGTCGGCCGGGCTGGAGCCGCCGAAGGGGTGGGCGGTCGGCGGGTGGCTGCTCGTCGGTGGCGAGAAGATGAGCAAGACCCAGGGCAACGTCGTCAATCCGCTCGACCTGGTGGACGAGTTCGGTGTCGACGGTTTCCGCTACTACGTGCTCGCCGAAACCACCTACGGCCAAGATGGCGACTTCACCTATGAGGGCCTCACCAACCGCTACAACGGCGACCTGGCCAACAACCTGGGGAACCTGCTGTCGCGGGTGGCGACCGTCGTCGGTAAGAAGTGCGACGGCATTGGCCCCGCGCCCCGCGCCGATTCACCGCTGGCCGACGTTGCCGCATCTGCATTTGCGGGGGCGGTCGCGGCGTGGGCCGAGGTGCAACCGAGCCGCGCCCTCGAATCGACGTGGTCGCTACTGCGCGCAACCAACGCTTACCTCGAAGCGAACGAACCGTGGAAAGCCGAGCCGGGCGCAGCCGTCGACGCCGTTCTTGGCGACGCTCTCGAAGCGTTGCGCATCGTCGTGGTGCTGGCATCTCCGGCAATGCCCGAAACGTGCCAGCACGTGTGGGAACGGATCGGCCTCGACGGCAAGGTCGCCGATCAACGCCTCCCCGAAGCCGCCACCTGGGGCGCCTACCCGGGCGGCCGAGCGGTGACCAAGGGCGAGCCGCTGTTTCCCCGAAAAGGCTGAGATCCCGATGCCGGAACGCGCAATGCCTGAACCCGCGATGCCTGGACCCGCGATGCCGGCGGCGTTGATCGATAGTCACTGCCACCTGTACGAAACGCGCGGTGTGCCGCTCGACGATGTGATCGACGCGGCGCACCGCGCCGGGGTGACGACGATGATCAACGTCGGTTGCGACGCCACCACGACCGCAGCTGCGATCGACATCGCCAGTCGCTACGACGGCGTGTTCGCAACCGCAGGGTTGCATCCCCATGACGCCGTCGATGGGGTCGACACGATCGTCGCGTTCCTCGATGATCCGCACGTGGTCGCCGTCGGCGAAGCCGGCCTCGACTACTTCTACGACCACTCACCCCGCGACGTGCAGCGCAACGTGTTCGCGGCGCAGATCCAACTTGCTCACGAGCGCGCGCTGCCACTCGTGGTGCACACCCGTGAGGCGTGGGCGGATACGTTCGGCGTGTTCGCCGCCGAGGGCGTGCCAGAGCGCACCATCTTCCACTGCTTCACCGGCGGACCCGACGAGGCCCGCCGCTGCCTCGATCTCGGCGCCTACCTGTCGTTCAGCGGCATCGTCACGTTCAAGACCGCGACCGAACTACAGGCGGCCGCGGTGCTGTGCCCATCGGAGCGACTGATGGTGGAGACCGATAGCCCGTATCTCGCCCCCGTTCCGTTCCGCGGCAGGACGAACCAGCCCGCGTACGTGCGCGACGTGGCCGAGTTCGTCGCCGCGTTGCGCGGTGTCAGCCTCGCCGACTTGGCCGCTTCGACCACGGCTGCCACCACCGCCGCGTTCTCCCTGG
>JAYURF010000540.1:0-9041 GCA_043756365.1 Acidimicrobiales bacterium | reverse complement strand
GTTCGCAACTCGCGTTGCTGAGCTTCTGGCAAACTCAGCACCGTGACGGAACGCGCGACACCGACGATGACCGACGCCGATGATCCACGCCTGGACGACTACCGCAGCCTGCGCGGCCGGGAACGTGACGACGTGTTGTGGGCCGAGGGGCCGACGGTGGTCGAACGGCTCCTCGCGTCGTCGTTGACCACACGCTCGGTGTTGTGCTCGCCGGCGGCCCACGCCCGACTGGCGATGCAGCTTGATTCGGCCGCAGTCACGGTCTACGTCGCCGAGCAGGCGGCGATCAACGCTGTCGTGGGGTTCGACCTTCACCGCGGGGCGATCGCCGTGGCCGAGCGCCCGCCGCTGCGCACCCTTGCCGATCTGTGCGCCGGCGCCCGCCGCCTGGTCGTGCTGCAGGGGATCAACGACGCGGTGAACCTTGGGGCCATCGCCCGTTCGGCACGCGCCCTCGGTGCCGATGGGTTGGTGCTCGATCCCACGTGCGCCGACCCGTACTACCGCCGCAGCGTGCGCGTGTCTATGGGCGAGATGTTCCATCTGCCGATCGCCCGCGCGTCACTGGCGTCGGTGTTCGAGCACCTTCGCTCGGCCGGTATTGCCGCATGGGCGCTCACCCCGCGTGCCGATGCGGTCTCGATCGGCTCGATCGCCCGGGCCGGGGTTCCCGCGCAACTTGCGCTCGTTGTGGGTGCCGAAGGGCACGGCCTGAGCGAGGACGTGCTCGCCGCGAACATGAACGTTCGCATCCCGATGGTTGTGGGTGTCGACTCACTCAACGTCGGCCACGCAGTCGCTGCCGCGCTCGCCGTCGTGCAATCATCGGCGCTATGACCGAACCGGCAGCCACAACCGAAACAAACCGCTCCGTCGAATCGTCGGCGATCACCCGCGTCGGCGTGGTCGGCTGCGGGTTGATGGGCTCGGGCATCGCCGAGGTGTGCAGCCGCGCCGGCCTCGACGTAGTCGTGCGCGAAGTGAGCGTCGAGGCAGCCGAGGCCGGCCAGCAGCGGGTGGTCAACTCCTTCGACCGCGGTGTCCGCTCCGGCAAGATCACCGAGGCCGAACGCGACACCGCGCTGGCACTCCTGACGTTCACCACCGACCTCGGCGACATGGCCGACCGCCAACTGGTGGTCGAAGCGGTGATGGAAGACGAGCGACTGAAGACCGCGGTCTTCGCCTTGCTCGACAAGGTGGTGGCCGACGAGCAGGCGATCCTGGCCTCGAACACCAGCTCGATCCCGGTGATGAAGCTCGGCATCGCCACCCGCCGTCCCGAGCAGGTGGTCGGCATCCACTTCTTCAACCCGGTGCCGGTGTTGCGACTCGTCGAACTGGTCACCAGCCTGCTGACCGCCCCCGAGACGGTGCAGCGCGCCGAGGCGTTCGCCACCGATGTGCTGCACAAGAAGGTGATTCGCAGCCAGGACCGGGCCGGGTTCATCGTCAACGCGCTGCTGATCCCGTACATCCTGTCCGCGATCCGGATGATGGAATCCGGTTTCGCCACGCCGATCGATATCGACACCGGCATGGTCGAGGGCTGCAACCATCCAATGGGCCCGCTGCATCTGGCCGATCTGATCGGGCTCGATACCACCCTCGCCGTTGCCGACAGCCTGTACACCGAGTTCAAGGAGCCGCTGTACGCGCCGCCCCCGCTGCTGTCGAGGATGGTCGAAGCGGGCCTCCTTGGCCGCAAAGCCGGCCGCGGCTTCTACGACTACCACCGCCCCTAACCTGCGCGCGCCGCGACGTGCTGCAACGCCGGCCGCATCCGACGTACCACCAACCCCAGGGAGATCTGCCATGAAATGCCCCACTTGCCCCGCCGTCTCGCTCGTCATGACCGACCGATCCGGAATCGAGATCGACTACTGCCCCGAATGTCGCGGCGTCTGGCTCGACCGTGGCGAGCTCGACAAGATCATCGAGCGAACGACCCTCAGCCTGCCCGCCCCCCGGCCCGCATCGCCCATTGGCACCTATCCGGCCGATGCGGTGGCGGTGCCGGGGCAACCTGCTCGCCGAGACCGTGACGACGACGACGACGATTTCGACGACGACGATCGCCGCCGCTTCCCACCCCAGTTCGCCAGCGACGGCGGACCGACTCGGAAACGTCGCAAGAAGAGCCTGCTCGGAGAGCTGTTCGACTTCTGACAATCCCGGCAGCCGCTGGCCACCTGCGTAATCCAACGGTGCGCAGGAACGGGCGCGTCGCCACCCCAGCGGCATCACCGGCCGACGCTTCCGAGCCACAGTTGTCCGGTCCGTTGACGATTGAGCTCGAGGCCAACGTCGCTAATGAGCGGCTGTCCTTGCGACTTTCAGCGGCCGCGGATGAGTGACGGTAGGCGCTCGGGACCGACAAGATCGCGGAACGCCTTGACCGTGTAGCCGGTGACGGTGGCGTCGGTGCGGGCCCGTGCCGTCGCGGATCGGCGCAAACCGAACAGCGGTCCCATCTCGCCGACGTGCTCACCCGGCCCGATCGTGCCGAGCAACATCTCCCCATGGCCAAAGTCGCGCTCCCCATGGCCGGTGTCGCGGACGACTTCGATCTCGCCGGCATCGACCATGTAGATCAGATCGCTCGGGTCGCCTTGGCGGAACAAGTCCTGCCCAGCGGGGACGTGCACCTCTTTGGGCGCAGAATCGTCGTTCGGCAAGAAGTTGGGGCGCATCTCGATGATCTGGTCGGCGAGGGCGAGCATCCGGTCGTCATGCGTGGACACCACCACCACCCGCCCGCCGTCGGTCAGGCGACGGATCAGCCGCAGCACTCCCTCCACCTGCACGTAGTCGAGGTGCGCGGTGGGCTCGTCGGCCAACACCAACGGCGGATCGAGCGCAACCGCGCGGGCGATCGCCACCCGTTGCTGCTGGCCGCCGCTCAGGTTGTTCGGCTTGTGCGTGAGACGGTCACCGAGGCCAACCCCTTCGAGCAGCTCGACCGCCTTGTCCCTGGCCGCCTTCGCCTTCACACCGGCAGACCGCATCGGCACCGCAACGTTTTCCACACTGGTGAGGCTGGGGACGAGGTTGAACGCCTGGAACACCACGCCCACACCGTGGCGCCGGTAGCTGGTGAGGTCCTGTCCGGCGAGCGCGGTGATGTCGGTGTCGCCGTACGTGATCGATCCCGATGTGGGCTTCAGGATCGCCGACATGCACGACAACAACGTCGTCTTGCCACACCCCGACGGCCCGAGCAGCAACGCCAGCGAACCGGCCTTCACGGTGACGTTCAACTTGTCCAGTGGGCGAACCGTGTAGTCGCCCTTGACGAACTCGACGGTGAGGTCGTTGATGTGCAGGTCGCCTCCGACCCCGAACTGCGGTGCGGACATCGCTCAGCCTCCGAACGCAAGTGCGGGCTCGACCGTCGCGGTCTTACGCAGCGAGATCAGGCTGGCCAGCAGTCCGACGACGACGGTGACCACCGGAAGCAGCGCGAAACCGCTGGCCGGGATCTCTACGTTCATCGGGAACAGCGGTGCCAACACGAGCGCCAATATCGCAGCCAGAACTGCAGCGGCCAAGGACAACACCACGGCCTGCAAGGCGAGGCCAGCGCCGATCGCCCACGTCGAAGTACCGGTGGCTTTGAACACGGCGAAGTCGCGGGTGCGCTCCATCGCCTGCAGGTACAGCACCGACCCGATGATGGTCGCCGCCACCAGCCACAGCAGGAACCGCACCAGGCTGATCGACGACATGGCATCATCGAGTGGGCGTAACACGTCGTCTTTCACCTCGCCGTTCGTCATCAACCGCAGTCCGGTCGGTGCAGCGTCCGGTAGCTCGTCGTACAGGAACGCCGTCACCAGGGGTTGACCCTGCACGGTGATCGCTTGCGCCTCGGCGAGCGCGACGTACACCATCGGCAAGCCGGCGAACAGGCGCTGCCCCGACACCGTGCCGACCACGCGCAGATCTCGCCCGGCAATCGACAGCGTCTCGCCAATGTCGACGCCTTCGAGGTCCTCGTCAACGACCGCCTCGCCGGGTCCGGCGAGCGCCGAACCCGTGGCGGCGACCGGTGAGCCGAGGCGGCCTGGCTCGACGCCGAACACGATGATGTCGACCACCGCCCCCGCACCGGGGATGGTTTGGCGCAGCACCATCGCCGGGGATGCGTTGCCGTCACCCGCCGCGGCGAGAGGTACCGGGGTGAAGGATGTGAACGGGCCCGACGCCTGATCCGACACCGCCCACCCGGCCGCCCCGACCGCATCGAGGGTGCGGTCGACTTCGAGCGAGAACGATTCTGCCAGCCCCGTCATGATCAAACCCATCGCAAAAACCAAGGCGACACCCGACATCGCGATCACGAATCGTTTGCGGCGCCATTGCAGATCGCGCAGTGCAGCTCGGATCACATCATGCCCCCTGTTCCGCAGGCGAAGGTACACCACCCCGGGCTGCAAGCCATTCCTGTAGCCGCGGCAACGCGGCCACGTAGCCACGTTCCACGACCGGGGTCATCTTGTCGAACTCCAGGAGGCCCACGCCTTGCATCTCGATGTCGAGGTACAAGTCGGCGGTGCCGTCGGTACGCATCGCCGTCCGGCGTCCCTCCGATCCGGTGATCATCGTGCGCATCAGCACCGACGCGACCCCCGGGTAGGGGGACCGCTTGCGGCCGACGAAGTGCCGCAACGCGTTGAAGCCCGACACGTAGTTCCCATAGTTCGCACTGGTCGACGGCCCGGCTGTGGGAGCGACGTCGACGGCGATGACGGTGGCGATCGACGGGTCGGCGCGCATCACGTCGGCGGGCACGTTGTTCAACACCCCACCATCGACGAGCAAGTCGTCGCCGTATGGCACCGGGGGAAGGACACCGGGAATGGCGATGCTGGCGCGGATGGCAGTGACCAGATCGCCACGTCGATGTACCTCGACGCTCGAACGGGTGAGGTTGGTCGACACGCAGTACAACGGAACCCACAGATCCTCCACATCGATCCCACCGAAGACGCTGTGCAGGTTCGCCGTGATCCGCTTGGCTTTCAGCAGCGACACAAGCGGGAACGTGTAGTCGATCAATCGGTTGAACTGCTTGGCACTCAGCTCCAAAAGTTCGTTCATGTCGTCGTACATCGCTGCGCCGGCGGCGAAGATCGACCCCATCGACGCCCCTCCGATCCGGTCGATCGGAATACCCACCTCGCGCATTGCCTTGATCACCCCGAGGTGAGCAAAGCCACGCGCTCCACCGCCACCGAGAACGAGCCCGAAACCGGCCCCCACACTGAGACGGGCGAGACGAGCGATGTCGACCGGGTTGTCGCGACGCACATGATGAACCTCGTCGAAGCGGTCGCGGATCGCAGTCGACGTCGCCGTGGTGGGACGCGTCGTCGACACGTCGTCCACAACGACCAGCCAACGGGGTACCCCGGTTTCAACGCTCGAGTCCAGGAACCGGGCAATGGTCGCTTCGGTCTCACTGCTCGGCGCCGCGGCGGCAACAACGACAACCGTGTCCGCACGCTGCATGATCCGCCGGGACCACTCCGTCGGGGTGCGGTCGGCGAGGTAGATCACGTGCTGGTGCGCTGCTTCGAACTCGTGCAGGAGATGCGACAAGCGGGCGTCGAGCAGCCCAGTGGATGTCGACTGCGAGCCGCGGCTGCGACCGAGCAGCGAATCCGCACGATCACTGCCCAGCAGCGCTGTGGGCCCGAGAGCCTCCAGGGCGCGCATCATCGGCGTCACGAGTTTGGCGGAGTCGATGTCGTCAACGACCACCACAGCGACCGAACGCGCCGTGCGCGCCTCGCTGCGAACTCCATGCATGCGCGCCACCAGACGGCGCAGCATCAACAGCGCGAACTCGGCCCGGGTGCCGAGCAGGTGTTCGAAGTCCGCGACCGCGATACGGGCAAGCGAGGTGTCGCGCAGCGCAGTGACGGTAGCGGTGCGTGGCGAACGCTCGATGATCGCCACTTCGCCGACCACCTCGTTGCGGCCCACCACCCCAATCACCTCGGTGCCCTCGCCGGGCCCACGGCGGCTGACCTGCAACCGCCCGGACAGTACGAAGTAGGCGGCATCGGGCTGATCGCCTTGTTCGAACAGCGTCGCGCCTGCGGCGACGTCAACCCAATCAGCCACCTCGAGCAGTTTCGGAACGAGATCCGCTGCGGCGGCACCGAGAACCTCGATCACCATCTCGGCCACGTGGACACTGTTCAAACGCTGCCGCGCCGATTCGGTGATCCGAGACGCCTCTTCAGGATGCGCACCAAGCCAATCAGCGAGGTCGGCCGGTTCGATCTCCACCACCTCGACCGGGGTGGTTCCGGCAGCCGCCCGCAACGTGGCCGACCGTTTCAGGCCGGCGAGCGCGGCGACCTCGCCGATGAGACCACCCGCGACGGAGCGACCAACGAATGCTTCTGCCCCATCGACAGTCACACTTGCAACGAGTGCACCCGTCACAACCAGGTACACGAGCGTGGACGGGTCGCCCTGACGAACGAGCACCTCGCCGGTGAGGAGCTTCCGACGACGGCCCAGTCGACCGAGGTCGTGCAGTATTCCCGCCTCCAGCACGGGATCGTCACCGGCGGCTTTGTTCGTGTCATTCATTCCCAGCCTGCTCTCTGAGGCGGTCCCCGTGCCTGCGCCAGGCCATTCGACGGCCAACACTAGACGGGGCCTCTACCGGGCGCACAGGTAGGGTCGGGGTGATGACGCTCCCCGCCACCCAGAGTCGCCACCAGCTGTCCGGATGGAAGCTGTACGCCCTCACCACCGCCGACCGACCCCAGCGTGAGGCACACATCCGCAGCGAGATCGGTCGGCTCGACATCGCCCATACGGTTCAAGTGGGTACCCGTCCATCCGATGCCGGAGGCTTCGCCAGCGTCGGGTTTCGCGGGTGCTTCGAGAACCACTTGGCCTGCTTGCGCGCCGCCCAGGCAGACGGGGTCGACGTCGCCGTGCTGGTCGAAGACGACGCCGTGGTGATCCGCCGCTTCTGGCACTTCGTCGGCACCATCGCCGCAGAGGCCGCCACGCTGGAATGGACGATGCTGTACCTCGGCTACTTGGCGAGTGAGTCGTTGTGCCAGCACGAAGCGGTGACGATGGTGACCCCGCACATCGCCACCGCCACCGGGTGGGAGGTGATGGGGGCGCACTTCGTGGCCATCAAGGGGACCGCGATCGCCGACGTGATCGCCGACTTCGAACGCCGCCTGCTGCCGGGCGGCAGCCGTATCTCCGTCGATGGCATCCTCAACGAGATTCGCCGCGACAGCGGCTCGCCGACGCTGCTGTGCTTTCCCAACATGTCCCGCCAAGGCCCGTCGCCGAGTGGCATCACCCAAGGTGGCCGGTTCGAGGCATTGCTGAACCGGCCTCGCGTGCAACAAGTCGCCGAACTCTTCGACCGGGTGCGCTGGGATCTCGAATCGTTCGTGCCCGTCCGCCTGCACGAACGATTCTGGAACCGCCGCGCCCGCCGCCATCCCCGACCGGACTAGCGCGGATTCGCGTCCAGTTTTCCCGCGGGAAAATCGGCCGGCGCTCGTGTCAGTCGAGAAGTCGCAGCCGGACCCCGCGTGCGGCAGCGGCGGCCGTCATCGTTTCGTCAGCGGTAGTAGCCGACCACGTCGATGATCGCCTCGGTCGAGGACCCGAAGCAGAACACTTTGACCTGACGCGTGCTGTCGAGCTTCACGACCGATGCGTTGGCCAGCACCGTGCCCGGCGCTGCCCAGTTGATCGACGATGCAGTGATGGCAGGTGTCCCACCCGGGTTGACCGAGAGGTAGCCGGCCACGCCTGTGGCGGCGATGGTGAGGTTGTAGGCGATTGCCGTGGATCCGACGGGCACGACGTTGCTGATCGACGGCGTCGCGGAATCTGGTGCGAACGCCTGAGCGACCGAGATCGTCCGGCTCGTGCCGGCTTGCATGGGCCCCACACCTGCGTCGGTGGCAGCGGTGTAGCGCGAGTCGAAGACCCGAGCGGGGGTGATCGGGTGGAACTGCCCGGAGGTGGTCGGGCCGGCGAGCTTCAACCAGGTTCCGGGCGAGCCGGGAACGACGCAGTACCAGAGATCGCTGTTGTCGTCGATCTGGAACTCGCCTTCGTTGTGCGCGTCGGCGCGCTGCGGTGGCGGGATCTGCAGGTTGAGCCGCTCGAGACGGAGCGCCGCCCGCCGCCCCGCCGCCCACACCCCATAGGAATTGGGGCTCTCGCCGCGAGCACGTAGGCCCGAGCTACCCCGAAAGGGGTGGTTGGTCTGGAAGTAGCCGCCGTGCATCACGACAGACCCCACCAGCGCCCCGACACCGGAACTGGTGCCGGTGTCCTGTACCGATTCGGCGAAGGGGATCCGTGGCGTGCTCCACACACCGTCCTGCACGGCCAGCACGTGGGAGAACACCGCACCGGCCGAGGAGGTCGGCAGCTTCAGCTCCGTCGTCGACGTGCACACGTTGATCTCCCCGGCACCGATCGGGTCACCGTCGATGGCGGCCGGCATGGCCGCAGCCCGGCCGGGGAGCACGACCGCACCGACGGCGGCGGCGCCCACTGCAGCGCCTGCGGTAGTACCCCACCGGCGTAGCACCTCACGCCGCGACCTCGGTCGGTCGCCGGCGACCCGTGGCTCCGTCGGCTGCGGTGTGGTCGGGCTCGCTGCCTGCTGAGGTGTCGAGGCGCGCAGCGTGTCGAGCTCGCGGCGTAGCGCGGCCATCTCGGCGCGCAGTTCGGAGAGCTCGCTGTCGGGTGTTGTGGTGTGGTGGTTCATCGGTGTGCTCCTCAATCGCAACGGATGTTGATGGTGGACGACAGCGGCTGTTGGCCGCTCGGGGTGTGACTGGTGACGATGCTCGACAGGTCGCACGTGCCGGGGACCACCGACGTGCCGGCGAACCCCGCCTGTTGGATCGCGCTGGCCGCTGCAGTAGTGGTGGCCCCGTTCACGTTCGGGACAACGTTGCTGGTGGCTGCCGTCGTGGGCGGTGGCGGCGGTGGCGGCGGTTGCGTGGTGGGTGAAACTGGTGGCG
>JAYURF010000539.1:0-9061 GCA_043756365.1 Acidimicrobiales bacterium | reverse complement strand
CGACCGGTTCTCCGATCGGGCGGCCCTGTAACACCAGAACCTCGGCCCCGGCAGCACTGGTCACCTCGAATGGCTCGTCGGAACGCACGAGCGCACCTTCGCCCTTGGAGAGCACATCACCGGCGAGGGTGACCGAATCGCCATCGAATACGTACAAGACCCGTACCGTGTCCGGGTGCTTCGCGGCCGGCAACGTCCACTCGCCGCCTGCTTCGAGGCTGGCGTGCCAGATGGCGACGTCATGTTCGGCGTCGGCTGCCCACGAGTTCGGCGGTGGAACCGGCGGCAGGAACCCCGCGTACTCCCCCGCCACGACGGTCACCTCGGTCACCGCACCGGTCGGGCCGGTGTGGGTGACATGGGGGATGTCATCGTGCCACAGCATCGAGAAGTGCGGGGGCGCCATCTTGTCGGCGCGTGGCAGGTTGACCCAGATCTGAAACAGCTCAAGTGGGTTCGGGCCGTTGGCGTCAAGCAGCGGGAACGTTTCGGAATGAACGATGCCGCTGCCGGCGGTGAGCCACTGCACATCACCGCGACCGAATCGGGCTGCAGCACCGAGTGAGTCGCTGTGGTCGATCAACCCACGACGAACAAAGGTGACCGTCTCGAACCCGCGGTGGGGGTGCTGCGGGAAGCCGGGCACTTCGGCCCCGTGGTACATCCGCCAGCCGTCCTTGCCCTCGAAGTCCTGGCCGAGCTGGCGGCCATCGAGCGAGGCCGCCGGGCGGAACGAGCCGTCACCGTTGGGGTACGTATCGAGGTGGTGGACGCAGAACAGGAACGGGTCGACGGTGGGCCACTGGAAGCCGATCGGGAACCGTTCGATGATCACACTGGTCGTTGTCGACCCTGAAGTACTTGCGTGCGCAACGTTCATGGTTCCATGGTAGGGCATCGCCGGACAGAACCAACGCCAGCCGTCACTGCCTCTCGCCCACGGTGTCCGCCTACAGTCACGGCCTACAGTCTCGGCTGATGTCGACGACGCAGGATTCAGAACTCCCCGACCGTGCCCGGGTGGTCGTGATCGGCGGGGGCATCATCGGCTGCTCGGTCGCCTACCACCTCGCCCACGCCGGATGGCGCGATGTGGTGCTGGTGGAACGCGATCAGCTCACCTCCGGCACCACCTGGCACGCGGCCGGCCTGATGGTTACGTTCGGCTCCACGAGCGCCACTTCGACCGAGATGCGCACCTACACCCGCGACCTCTACGCCCGCCTCGAGGCCGAGACGGGGCTTGCCACGGGGTTCAAACCAGTCGGGTTCATCGAACTGGCCAGCGACCCTGACCGGCTGGAGGAGTACCGCCGTGTCGCCGCGTTCAACCGCTTCTGCGGCATCGACGTGCACGAGATCGGACCCAGCGACGTGGCCGATCTGTTCCCGCTGGCACGCACCGACGACCTGCTCGCCGGGTTCTACGTGGAGGGCGACGGGCGGGTCAACCCGGTCGATGTCACCATGTCGCTGGCCCGTGGCGCCCGCCAGCAGGGTGCCACGATCATCCAGGGCGTCACCGTCACCGGCGTCAACACGCGCGACGGAGCCGTGCACTCGGTCACAACCGAGCAGGGCACGATCGAGGCCGAGTACGTGGTCAACTGTGCCGGGATGTGGGCCCGCCAACTCGGCGCGCTGAGCGGCGTGAACGTACCGCTGCAAGCGGCCGAGCACTACTACCTGATCACCGAGCAGATCGAGGGCATGGATGGTTCGTGGCCGGTGATCGAAGACCCGGCCAACTACGGCTACTACCGCGAGGAGGTCGGCGGGCTGATGATCGGGCTGTTCGAACCGGTCTGTGCTCCGTGGAACGTCGGCGGCATTCCCGACGACGTGTCGTTCGCCTCGCTCCAACCCGACTGGGACCGCATGGGGCCGTACGTGGAGCGGGCGATGAGCCGGGTCCCGATCTCGACCGAGACGGGGATCCGGACGTTCTTCTGCGGGCCGGAGAGCTTCACCCCCGACCTCGAGCCGATCGTCGGCGAGTCGCCGGAGGTGCGCAACTACTTCGTCGCCGCTGGGCTCAACTCGATCGGCATCCTCACCGGCGGCGGGCTCGGCCGCGTGGTGGCGCAGTGGATCATCGACGGCCGCCCCGACGTGGACGTGACCGGGATGCACATCGACCGCCTGCACCCGTACCAGTCGAACCCCGAATACCGGCGCACACGCACGGTCGAGTCGCTCGGAATGGTGTACCAGTGCCACCTGCCGAACCGCTCGATGTTGACCGCCCGCGACGCCAAGCGCTCCCCCATCCACGACCGCCTGGCGGCATACGGCGCGCACTTCAAAGACGTGAGCGGATGGGAAGGTGCCGACTGGTTTGCCGGTCGCGGTGCGACGCCGGATCCCGGCGCGCTCACATGGGGCCGGCCGGCGTTCTGGCCGCATTGGCGCGACGAGCACATCGCCGCTCGGACCGCGGCGATCGTGATGGACATGTCGTTCATGTCGAAGTTCCGCGTCCAGGGCCGCGACGCCGGGCGGGTGCTCGATCGTCTGTCGGCCAACGCTGTCGACGGACCCATCGACACGATCACCTACACCCAATGGCTCAACGACGCCGGCTGCATCGAGGCCGACCTCACCATCACCAAGCTCGCCGACGATTCGTTCCTCGTGGTCGCCACCGACACCGCGCACCGTCACGTCGAGGCCATGTTGCGGCGTGCTACCGAAGCGCATCACGCGTTCGTCACCGACGTCACCTCAGGCATTGCCCAGATCAATCTGCAGGGCCCCCTGTCGCGCGACGTACTGCAGGCGCTCACCTCCATCGACGTGTCGAACACGGCGGTCCCGTTTCGCGCCGCCTGCGAGATCGACATCGGCTTCGCCCGTGTGCTGTGCGTGCGGATCACCTATGTCGGCGAGCTCGGCTACGAGTTGTACGTGCCGACCGAGCAGGCGGTCCACGTGTACGACCGTGTCGTCGAGGCGGGGGCGCCATTCGGATTGCGCCACGCCGGGCTACACGCGTTGAACAGCCTGCGGATGGAGAAGGGGTACCGCGATTACGGCCACGACATCGACAACACCGATGGCGTGCTCGAAGCGGGCCTCGGCTTCGCCGTGGCGCTGGACAAGCCGGGCGGTTTCATCGGTCAAGCCGCCGTCGCAGCACGCAAGGCCGCCGGCCCGCTCCCCCGGCGGATGGTGCAAGTGCTCGTCGGCGATCCCGAGCCGATGCTGTTCCACGCCGAGATCGTCCGCCGCAACGGTGAGCCCGTCGGCTACATCCGTTCCGCAAGCTACGGCCACACCCTCGGCGGCGCAGTCGGGCTGGCAATGATCACCGCCGGCGAACCCGTTACCGCCGCCTACCTCGCTGACCCCGCCGCCGAGTGGACCATCGAGATCGCCGGCCGCCACTACGCCGCAACCACCTCTCTCGCACCGTTCTACGACCCCACGAACACCAGAATCCGCTCCTGACCCCGACCAGCTCCAAAGATCTGGGCCGATTCCGTTTCGGAAACCGGGACGAATCCGGCCCAGATCTTGGGGGTGGGCAATACTCGGGGGATGGATCAGGTCGTCATCACGGGCACTGGGCTGTTCACTCCGCCCGAGAGCATCAGCAATGCCGAGCTCGTCGCCTCGCTGACCGAAGCGGTGACCCGGTGGAATGCCGAGCATGCTGCCGAGATCAACAGTGGCGTAGTGGCCGCCCGCGCGACGCCCGACGAGGAGTTCATCCTCAAAGCGTCGGGCATCCGCTCGCGCTATGTGATGGACAAGGTTGGCGTGCTCGACCCCGATCGTCTGCGGCCGCGCCTGGAGTTGCGCAACGAGGACCAGCTCGGGTTGCAGGCCGAGATGGCGATGCCTGCGGTCCGTGACGCTCTGGCGATGGCGGGTCGCGCCCCGTCTGATGTCGATGCGGTGATCGTGGGCTGCTCGAACCTGCAGCGCGCCTACCCCGCCGTGTCGATCGAGATTCAGAACGAGCTCGGTGCCGGTGGGTGGGCCTACGACATGAACGTGGCGTGCTCGTCGGCGACGTTCTCGATGCAGGCTGCCGTCGATGCCTTGCGCGGCGGCTCGGCGAACTGCGTCGTGGTGGTCAACCCCGAGATCACCAGCGGGCACAACAACTTCGAACTGCGCGACTTCCATTTCATCTTCGGCGACGCGTGTACTGCGGTGGTTCTCGAACGCAACAGCGACGCTGCCGCGCCGGTGCAATGGGAGGTGCTCGGCACCAAACTCGGTACACAGTTCTCCAACAACATCCGCAACGATGCCGGCTTCCTCAACTCCAGCGAGGACGGCGCACGCGATCCGCACGAGTTGATCTTCCGCCAGCGGGGCCAGCAGGTGTTCAAGGAGGTGTGCCCGCTGGTGTCGGCGCACATCAAGGCACACCTGTCGGCGCTGCACCTCGAGCCTGGCGACGTGCGCCGCTTCTGGTTGCACCAGGCCAACCTGAAGATGAATCAGCTCATCGCCAAAGGTGTGCTCGGCCGTGTGCCGAACGAGGATGAAGCACCCGTCGTACTGGACGAGTTTGCCAACACCAGCTCCGCGGGTTCGGTGATCGCGTTTCACCGCCACAACGCCGATCTGGCGTCCGGCGATCTCGGCGTGATCTGCTCGTTCGGTGCCGGCTACTCGGTGGGCAGCGTGGTGGTGCGCAAGCTCACCGGTTGAGTGGGGGTCACGAGCGGATCAGGCGGTCCATGTTCTCGTGGTAGTGGGCGATCTTGCACTCTCGCTCGGACAAGATGTGTTGCGTGTACCCGCTCGAGCGCTTGGTGAGCGCCAGCCGGTCGTAGATGGCGATGTCTTCGGCCACCACGCCTTGCAGTGTCTGCCAGTGCGCCATCATCTTGTCGTAGTAGGCCGCGTATTCGGGGTCGTTGCGGTCCCCGTCGTAGATCAGTTGCCAGCACAAGAACCGGGTGCGGTCAACGTCGATCGGGACCGGGTTGAACACCTGGATGTGCTCGGGATTGCAATTGTAGATCGTGTTGGGGAACACAACGTAGTGGCAGATGGCGTACCGGTGGTGATCCCAGTTCTGCTCAAGCAACTCGCGCTTTTCCGGGCGTGGCACGAAGCACATGTAGTTCTGGCCGAGGATGTGAAACGACGTGTCGCGAGTGGATTTGGTGAACTCGGGTGGCACATGGTGCAGCGCCGTGACGTGATACACCTCGTTGAAGCCGTCGACGATCGCCTTGTAGCTGACCGGAACGTCCCATTCGAGTACGTCGAGAACGACCATGTCCTCCATCTGAAACTTGCCCAAGTCGCTACTGATCTCGTTTCCGATCCAACTCTGCAGCGAGGGAGCTGTGTCGGGTCCGAGCAGGTTGACCCAGATCCAGCCGGCCCATTCGTCAGCGGCAACGGCAGGGGCGCGCACGTCGCGCAGGTGGTCCTCGGAGAAGTCTTCGCGTTCGGGGACACCGACCAGGCGGCCGGTGGTGTCGTACACCCAACCGTGATAGGCGCAGCTGAACCGCCGCGCCCCGCAGCCTTTCTTCTCGGCAACGAGCGCCGGTCCGCGGTGCTGGCACACGTTGTGGAACGCGGCCAGCGTTCCATTCGCCTGACGGGTGATGACGACGGTTTCGCCGTGGCTGTCGAAGGTGACCCAATCGCCAGGTGCGACCACGTCCGATGAGCGAGCAGCGATCAGCCAGCTGGTGTTCAGGACGCGCTCGCGCTCGAGCTCGAAGCGCACTGGGTCGGTGTAGACATCGCGACTCATCGTCGCCGGCCCGTAGTCGGGCACCTGTTTCACCCCTGGCCCGATCCGGACCGGTACGTCTCCTCGTGATGCGACGTGGACCATTGAACGCCCCTCTCTGTCATCTTCCGTTTGCGGAACAATTGTTATATATTAGCAAGGCTACGCTGCACGTCAATGCCCAAAGTCGTCGACGCCGAGGAGCGACGCGTCGAACTCACCGACGCCGCCGCCCGCCTGATCGCCCGCGCTGGCATCGGGGCCGCGACGATGCGCGATGTTGCAGCCGAAGCAGGTATGACGACAGGCGCCCTCACCCATTACTTCGCCGACAAGCGCGAACTGCTGCTGCGCACATTCGAGGCCTCGCTCGATGGCCGCCGCGCCAAGCGCCCCGACCGCGATCCGGTCGACGCTGCGCTGTCGCTGTACGACGCACTCGCCGGTGCACTCCCCATCGACGATGATCGCCGCCGCCACTGGATGGTCACCGTCGCCTTTTGCGCACAGGCCGCTGGCGACCACGAGCTCGCTGCCGCGCAGCGCGATGCGTACCGGGAGTTCCGGGCGCACGTGACCGCGTTGCTTTCTCGGATTGCCCCTGGCGATGCTCCGGTGGAGTTGGCCGAGCGGCTCATCGCGCAGGTCGACGGCGTCGCCATGCAGGCCCTGTTCGATCCCGAATCGTGGCCTGCGGCCCGACAACTGGCGGCGCTCGCCCACGCACTCGAAGCGGCGAACCTGCACGTGCTATCAGCCGTTTCCGGGCTCGATTGAGTGCAGCTGTACTACACGACGGACGCTGAGACAGGAGCGCGGAGATGACCAGTGCCAACACAAGTGCCGAAGCCGGCACTGAAGCACATGCAGACACCGGCAGCACCGGCCACTTCGACGTCGTTGTGATTGGGGCAGGCCCGGCTGGCGAGGTGGTTGCAGGGCGCTGCGCCGACAACGGGTTGCAGGTGGCCATCGTCGAGCGGGAGCTGGTCGGCGGCGAGTGCTCGTACTGGGGGTGCATGCCCTCGAAGGTCTTGCTCCGGCCCGGCGATGTCGTTGCTGCGGCACGTCGAGTCCCCGGTGCGGGAGCTGCGGTGACCGGTGAGATCGACACCGCCGAGGCGTTTGTGTGGCGGAACAAGATTGTCGGCAACTTCGATGACACGAACTCGCTGCCGTGGCTCACCGACCGCGGTATCGAGGTGGTGCGCGGTCGTGGCCGGCTGACCGGGACGTGCACCGTCGAGGTCGCCGACGGCGGCGGAACGACACGTTCGCTCACTGCGCGTCGCGCGGTGGTGCTCGCCACGGGCACGGCGGCTGCGCTCCCCCCGATCGCCGGGCTGGAGGATACGAAGCCGTGGACAAATCGCGAGATCACCGCCACTGGCAAGGTACCCAAGCGTCTGCTCGTGCTCGGTGGCGGGGCAATCGGGCTGGAGATGGCGCAGGCTTTCCGGCGGTTGGGTTCGCGCGACGTGACGGTGATCGAGGCCGCGCAACGCATCCTGATCCGCGAGGAGCCCTACGTTGCCGACGAGGTACAGGCCGCGCTCGAGGACGAGGGGATCCGCTTCCTGATCGGTGCCAAAGTCGTCGCGGCGCGCCGCCGGGCCGGCGGCACCGTGGTCGTCACCTTGGATGACGGCATCGAGTGCGTCGGTGATGTGCTGTTGGTGGCCGCCGGACGGAAGCCGAACACCGAAGGTCTCGGGCTCGAGGCGGTGGGGTTGGAATCTGGCAAGTCGATCGAGGTCGACGATCAGCTCCGCTCCAAGGTCGCAGGCGGGTGGCTGTATGCCGTCGGCGATTGCAATGGGCGGTCCCTCCTCACCCACATGGGCAAGTACCAGGCCCGGGTCGCTGCCGACACAATTTTGGGGCGCACCGCAGCCGCCATGTCGGACCACACGGCCATCTCCCGGGTCACGTTCACTGATCCGCAAGTGTGTGCTGTCGGCTTGACCGAGGAACAGGCGGTGACGGCCGGGATCAAGGTTGCAGTAGTGTCGTACGGCACCGGCGACGTTGCCGGCGGGGCGGTGCTCGGTGATGGGTTCGTGGGCACCAGCAAGCTCGTCATCGACACGTCTGGCGAAGGCGGCGGGGTCGTGGTCGGGGCGACGTTCGTCGGTTCGGGTGTACAGGAGCTGCTGCATTCGGCCACGGTGGCGATTGTCGGCAAGGTGCCGCTGCAACAGCTGTGGCACGCGGTGCCGTCGTTCCCGACTCTGAGCGAGGTGTGGCTTCGACTTCTGGAGGAGTACGGCCTCTGATTGCGCCTGGCGAACGGAAGAAGCGCTGCCGCTCCGAAATAAGTAGGCTCGCCCTCTGTCAGCGATCGATGATCCATCTGGTGGGCAGCCCTTCACTCGTTTGAGTGTCAGTTATACCCCCCCCACATGGGGGAAACCATGCTAGGCGTCTTCGGGCGGGTCAAGATCATAACTACGAATACCGATAAGGAAACGGCACAACTTCTATGTGTCATCCTGCTGGATATCGGAGACCACGATAATGCGAACACGAACGAGTATCCGCCTTCCGCGCTGGCGGATGATGAGATCATCGCTAGCAGCTCTTGTTCTGATTTGCGCTGCCAGCACAACCGTGACGGCCAGTCATGCACCGCCGGGGTCCGCGGAGGCTGCCACCACCGACCAACCCGGACTGTTCGTCGCAATGAACTCCGTCCGAATCCTCGATACGCGGCCCGCACCAGATGGGCCGATCGGTGTGCCAGCACCAGGCAAGTTGGGTGCAAACACTCAACTCGACCTCACACTTTCCGGAGCTGGCCATGCGTTGCCTGCGGCGGCAACGGCGGCCTTATTGAACGTGACCGTTGCCGACGACGCCGAGATGCCGAGCTTTGTGACAGTTTGGCCGCAGGGGTTACCGCGGCCGCTGGCATCAGCAAACAACGCGCTGCCCGGACTCGTCGCCTCGAATTCGATCCTCACCAAACTCGGTAACGGAGGAATCAGCGTCTACAACCAGCAAGGAGCGATCAACGTGGTCATCGACCTCGTCGGATACCTTCTGCCTGCGACCGACGGTCCAGCAGGCGGACTCGCCACGGGTGGTCTCCTCGCCGGGTTGACTGCGCCGAGCAACAGCATCGGTGACACCGGCGACTTCTACGTGGACACCGACGATCGACTCTTGTACGGACCGAAGTCCGCCGGAGAATGGCCGGTCCCTGCAACGGCGCTGGGGGCGACGCCGGGGCCGACGGGCGCAACGGGAGCGAGTGGCCCGGCGGGTGCGACCGGACAGCCGGGTTCGGCCGGGTCGACGGTACTCAGCGGAGCAATCGATCCGATCTCCGCGCTCGGCGCGAATGGA
>JAYURF010000538.1:0-9073 GCA_043756365.1 Acidimicrobiales bacterium | reverse complement strand
GGCCGGCGCGGATTGATCGGTGCCGCGTGTTGTGCCGCGACGCCAACGACACGCGCGCCCATCTGCGGGTCCACGCCCGAATCGACAGCGATACGGCGAGAACGGTCAGCGTCACCACATGGGTCGACGACGAGGTGCTCGCCGAGCAGGATCATTCGCTGGCGCGCGGCATGAACGAGATCACGTGGAACCTCGACATCGCCAAGCCTGCGCTGTGGTGGCCGTGGTCGCTCGGCGAACAGCCGTTGCACGATGTGCGGGTGGTGGTCAGCACCGACGGGGCGACCAGCCACGAACACGTGCTGCGGACTGGGCTACGCGAGATCTCCGTCGACGACTGGGTCGTGTCGGTCAACGGCGAGCGGATGTTCACCAAGGGCATCAACATGACCCCGGCGAACCTCGATCTCGCGGGCACCGACCCCATCTCCATCGCTCGCGACGTCGAGCTCGCTCGCGAAGCCGGGCTCGACCTGATCCGGGCCAAGGGCCATATCGCCCACGTCGGGTTCTATGACGCAGCCGACGCCGCCGGCATGCTCGTGTGGCAGGACTTCCCGCTGCACGGCGGCTACCAGCGATCGGTGCGACGGCAGGCCCTGGATCAGGCCCGGGCGATGGTCGACGTGCTCGGCCACCACCCGTCCATCGTCCTGTGGTGCGCTCACGACACGCCCGAGCCCACCATGGTCGGCCAGCAGGCACCAACGTGGAACAAGACCATCCTCGACAGGTGGGTGAAGCGGAGCATCGAAAAGCTGGACGAGTCGCGCCCAACCCTCGCCCATAGCGGGGTGGCGCCGCACCTCCCCCAGCTCGAAACTACGGATACCAACTTGCGGCTCGGGTGGGGGCGCGGCCACGAGCGCGACCTGCCCGGTTTCGCTGCGGTGGTGCCGCGCAGCGTCACCTTCGTCAGCGAGTTCGGTTCGCAATCGGTACCTGTCGACCACGCCTTCGTCGAGACCGAGTCATGGCCCGAGCTCGACTGGCCAACGCTCGGCGACCGTCACGGGGCCCAGACCGACATCATCCGCCAGTACCTACCGACGACCGGGCACACCACGTTCGAGTCGTGGGCCCAAGCGACGCAACGCTACCAAGCCGACGTGCTCCGCCACCACATCGAGACGCTGCGACGGCTGAAGTACCGGCCAACCGCAGGTTTCTGCGTGTCATCGCTGGCCGACCCCGCACCGATGATCTCCTCGGCAATCCTGGATCACCAGCGAAATCCGAAACCCGCCTACACCGCTGTCACCGAAGCATGCCGCATGGTGATCGTGGTCGCCGACCGGCTGCCCGAGCGGGTTGTCGCCGGCACGGGTCTGGCGCTCGACGTCCACGTGGTCAGCGATGCGCACCACACACTCGATCACGCTCGCTGCACGGCCGCACTGCGGTGGTCCGGCGGGAACCACGAATGGTGCTGGACCGGCGACATCGGTCCCGACGATTGTGTGAAGGTGGGCACGTTTCAGTTCGTCGTGCCCGACGTTCCCGGCGGGCTCTGGCTCGACCTCACCCTCGAACACGGCGACGACATCGCCACCAACCGTTATGAATCCCTCATCGTGCGCTGACTGCGGTCCAGTGAACGCGTCACCATGGGCGGGTCAGTAGGAGGAACGATGCGGGCCAGTGTGTCCGGAACGGCGGATGCAGTTCGCCTTGGCTCGCGGCAGCACTACGCCGCAGCGATCAGCGCCGCGGCCCTGGATGATTGCCGTCGCATTGAACGGGCGTTGCGCGTTGCTGCGGGCCGCGAGGAGCGCGGCGTTCAATGCCGCCGCCGGGTTCGGGGAGCCGCCGGACCAGCCGTGTTCAAGAGCTGCTTGGAGCTCGTCGAGGGAGAGCTTTTCAGCGATGCTCTCGATGAGTAAACCGCTCGCCACCGCAGCCTTCACCATGCCTGCAGGAGCCGGTGCAGGCGCATAGTCCCAACCGTCGAGTCCAGCCTGCTCGGCAACGATGTCGAGAAGCTCGATCGCCTGCCAAATTTCGGTGGCCTCTTCGTCGGTGATCCTGCCTGATTTGATGAGCGCGTTGGCCATGTCGTACGCCGCGCCCTCCCGTCGAGGGCCGGCGCAGAGCACTTCGATGACGCCGACGCCGTTCAGGACCCGACTCCCAAAGACGACTCGATGTTCTCTCTGCAGCACCTCGAGGGTGTTCCATCCAGCAAGTTCGTCCGTTTTGGTGCGGTTCGACAAGGGGTGGGTGCCGACCGGGTTGACGCACAGCCCGACCACTTCGCCGAGCACCTGGATGCGTTGATCCCGCGTCAATTCGTCTTCGAGGTACTCCACGAAGACGTCAGTGAAGACGATCTCAGCTTGCTCGTCTGGAAACCTCTCACCCGATCTCACGCAAGATGCGCAACTCGTTGACCGGCGCGCTCGCGGATCTGGTCTGCGTCAACGCCAAGACGAGCACAAACCTGATCGAGGTCGAACTTCTCGGACCGCTCCGACACGCGGTCTGCGTAGAAGTCCAACACGGCGGCACTCGCCTCTCGCACCTGGCGAAGGTCACGATCCAACCGCTCGGCCGAATCGACGACTGCGACGACCCGGCCGTGACGGGTGAGCATCACTCTCGAGTCAATAGCGGTTGCCGTCACGGCCGAGATGCCCTTGCGGGCGGCGGTCGTGATGGGCATGCGGATCGAGGACATGAGCTGTACGGTAGCTGAATCTGTGCAGTCTTGCAATGGACTCATGCCCGGGTTTGTACGAATCAGGTGCGTGACAGCGACTTGCGGTTGCTCAGCTTGGCTTTGCGGTAGTCCTGGTTCATCAGCGCGATCACGTCGATCGAGATCGCCTTCGGGCACGCGGCCTCGCACTCGCCGTGATTCGTGCACGAACCGAAGTAGTCATCCATCGTCTCGACCATCGCCTCGACCCGGCTGTAGCGCTCGGCCTGTCCCTGGGGCAGCGAATTGAGGTGCGCCACCTTGGCTGCGGTGAACAGGTTGGCTGCGCCGTTCGGGCACGCCGCCACACACGCCCCGCAGCCAATGCATTCGGCGGCGTCCATCGCCGCGTCGGCCACGGTCTTCGGGATCGGAATCAGGTTGGCGTCCGGTGCCCCACCGGTATCGGCAGTGATGTAGCCGCCGCTTTCGATGATCCGGTCGAACGCGGCCCGGTCGACCATCAGGTCCTTGATGATCGGGAACGCACCCGCGCGCCACGGCTCGATCACGATCTCGACACCGCTCGAATAGGTGCGCATGTGCAGCTGGCAGGTTGCGGTCGCCTGTTGGGGGCCGTGCGCTTGGCCGTCGATCATCAACGAGCACGTCCCACAAATGCCTTCGCGGCAATCGTGGTCGAACACGACCGCTTCGCGACCCTCGCTGATCAGTCGCTCGTTGAGCACATCGAGCATCTCCAGAAACGAGGCTTCCTCGCTGATCGAAGGCACGAGGTAGTGCTCGAACCTGCCGGCCGCATCAGGGCCGGCCTGACGCCAAACCTTGAGTTTGATGTCGGCGAGATGTCGGCTCACTTGTAGCTCCGGGTGGCGAGGTGGACGGCGGTGAAGTCGAGCGGTTCGACGTTGCGGATGGAGGTCATCGGGTCGCCGTTCCACTCCCATGCGGCGACATGGGCGAAGTTCTCGTCATCGCGTTTGGCCTCGCCCTCGGCGTCTTGGTACTCGGCGCGGAAATGTCCGCCGCAGCTTTCGCGGCGCTCCAATGCATCGCGGCACATCAGCATCCCGAGCTGGAAGAAGTCGTCGACGCGGCCGGCCTTCTCGAGGGTCTGGTTGACCGACTCGCCGTCGCCGGTGACGCGCAGATCCTTCTGGAACTCGTCGTACAACGCGGGCAGTTCCGACAACGCCTTGTCCAGACCCTGCTCGGTGCGCTCCATTCCGCAGTAGTCCCAGATGATCTTGCCGAGCTCACGGTGGAACCAGTCGGGCGACCGGGTGCCCTGCTTGTTGACGTAGCCCTGAAACCGTTGCTTCGCTTGGGCTTCAGCGGCTTTGAAGCCGGGATGATCGGTACCGGGAGTGGGCTTGTTCAGCATCGGCGCGAGGTAGTTGCCGATCGTGTACGGCAACACGAAGTAGCCGTCGGACAGACCCTGCATCAGCGCTGAGGCACCGAGGCGGTTTGCGCCATGATCGCTAAAGTTGGCCTCACCGGCGCAGTACAGGCCGGGCACGGTGGTCATCAGTTCGTAGTCCACCCACAGGCCGCCCATCGTGTAGTGGCTGGCGGGGTAGATGCGCATCGGTGTGGCGTACGGATCTTCGCCGGCGATGCGCGAGTACATCTCAAACAGGTTGCCGTAGCGCTCCTGCACAACGTCCTTCCCGAGCCGGCGGACCGCATCGGCGAAATCGAGGTTGACCCCGTTCTTCAACGGCCCCACGCCACGCCCGCTGTCGACGGCGCGCTTCGCGGCACGCGACGAGATGTCGCGCGGTGCGAGGTTGCCGAAGCTGGGGTACAGGCGCTCGAGGTAGTAGTCGCGTTCGTCCTCGGGGATCTCGGCCGCGGCGCGTTCGTCGCCGACTGCGGCGGGCACCCACACCCGTCCATCGTTGCGCAACGACTCCGACATCAGCGTGAGCTTGCTCTGGGTGTCGTCGGCCTGGGGGATGCACGTCGGGTGGATCTGCGTGTAGCACGGGTTGGCGAAGAACGCCCCCTGACGGTGCGCCCGCCATGCAGCCGTGACGTTGCAGGCCATTGCGTTCGTCGACAGGAAGAACACGTTGCCGTACCCGCCGGTGCACAGCACAACAGCGTGCGCGGCATGGGATTCGAACTCACCATTGACGAGGTCGCGGGTGACGATGCCAGCGCAACGGCCGTCGATCACCACGGTGTCGACGAGCTCGCAACGGTTGTACAGACGCACGTTGCCGAGGCCGACCTGGCGCGACATCTGCTGGTAGGCGCCGATCAACAACTGCTGTCCCGTCTGGCCGCGGGCGTAGAACGTTCGGCTTACTTGCGCGCCGCCAAAGCTGCGGTTGTCGAGCAGGCCGCCGTACTCGCGAGCGAACGGCACGCCCTGGGCAACCATCTGGTCGATGATGTCGACACTCACCTCGGCGAGGCGGTGCACGTTGGATTCGCGGGCGCGGAAGTCGCCGCCTTTGATCGTGTCGTAGAACAGTCGGTGAACCGAGTCACCGTCTCCTTTGTAGTTCTTCGCTGCGTTGATCCCCCCCTGCGCGGCAATCGAGTGGGCGCGACGGGGCGAGTCGTGAAACGTGAACGCGTCGACCTGGTAGCCGAGCTCGGCGAGCGTGGCTGCGGCCGAAGCGCCGGCCAGGCCGGTACCGATCACGATGACTTTGAACTTGCGCTTGTTGTTGGGGTTCACCAACTTCATGTCGCTCTTGAACGTCTCCCACATATCGGCAACTGCGGCGTCGGGCGCCTTACTGGCGAGCTTGTCGTGCAACACATCTGTGCTCATCGTGAGCCTTTCGGTCAGACCTTGACGACGCCGGCAAGGACGGCGACAGGGAACGAGACATTGCCGACAACCACTGCTGTGGCAACGCCGATGGCGAGCCAGCGCCGCCACTCGTTGAACCGCGGGCTGTTCCAGCCGATCGATTGGAACAGGCTCCACACCCCGTGATAGAGGTGCGTGCCGAGGGCGATGTTGGCGAGGATGTAGAAGATCGCCACCGGGACCCGACTGAGGCTGGCGTCGATGTTGCGATACGTCTCGCCACGAACGAAGTCGGGGTTGACCTGACCGCCGGTGAGGTCGAGCAGGTGCCAGATGATGAACAGCAACACGATGGCGCCGGTCCAGCGCATGGTGCGGCTGGCGAAGCTGGCCACCTGGTAGTCGCGGGCAGTCTGATACTTCACCGGACGCGCCCGATGGTTGACGACTGTGAGGGTGTAGGCCGCATGGAGGTGTAGGAGCAACGCGGCGATGAGCACCGATCGCAAGATCCACAGCGTGACGGTGCGCGGCACGATCGGTACGAGCAGTTCCCGAAGGAACTCGCCGTAGTGATCGATCGCGTAGATCCCGTCGGATTCGACACCGAGATACATCTTCAAGTTGCCGACCATGTGGGCAACCACATAGCCGATCCCGATGACACCGGTGATGGCCATCACGTACTTCTTGCCGACGGCGGTGCCATACAGGTCGAGCAGGAAGAACCGGCTGTTGCGCTTCTTGCCGACAGCGGTTGCCGTGACCGGGCCACGGGCACGGGACACCCGAGTCGGTGCCGTTTCGGGAGGGGTTGTCTGAGCCATGAAGATGACAGCTTTCGTCGTACTAGAGACCGCTGGGCGAACGGTAGCGCCACACGTGCGACGAGACGTACTCCGTCGGCGAGGGCGCGCTGTCGCTGGACCCTGGCACGGATGAACGGCCAGGACGTTTCGACGCTGCGGCGCGATTGTCCCTACACTCTCCACGTTTCCACCAACGGTGCGTCGACGACGGCGCGCCCCAAACCCACAAGGTCGTGCGGTGTCAGCATCAATTCTTGCCGAAGGCGGCTATCAAGTATTCGAGTTCAAAGGCGGTGAGTGGGTCGTCCTCCTGCTCTCCGCAGCGTCCGCGCTCGTCGCCATTGCGGTCGGCTTCTACTTGGCCAAAAGTGTTTTGGCTGCCGATGCGGGCAGCCCGAAGATGCAAGAGATTGCCAAGGCGATCCAGGAGGGGGCCCAGGCCTACCTGAAGCGTCAGTTCAAGACCATCATCGTGATCCTCGTCCCGCTCGCAGCGATCGTGTTCCTCACGTCGACCGCGATCATCAAGCCAGGCGGTTCCGAGGCGATGTCGTTCGCCGAGGTCGGCTTGTGGCGCACGGTGGCGTTCATCCTTGGCTGTGTGGCCTCGGGACTCACCGGCTACATCGGGATGACGCTCGCCACCCGCGGCAACGTGCGTACGGCCGCCGCGGCGCTGACCAACAGCATGCCCAAGGCGCTCGACGTGGCGTTCCGCACCGGTGGTGTGGCGGGCATGTTCACCGTCGGGCTCGGCCTGCTCGGGGCGACGGCGATCATCATGGTGTTCCAGAACACCAGCTCGGTGATCCTCATCGGCTTCGGCTTCGGTGGGTCGCTGCTGGCGCTGTTCCTACGAGTCGGCGGTGGCATCTTCACCAAGGCCGCCGACGTCGGTGCCGACCTGGTTGGCAAGGTCGAAGCCGGCATCCCCGAAGACGACCCGCGCAACCCGGCCACCATCGCCGACAACGTGGGCGACAACGTCGGCGACTGCGCCGGCATGGCCGCCGACTTGTTCGAGAGCTACGAGGTCACCCTCGTCGCCTCGATCATCCTCGGTGTCGCTGCGTTCAACTCGATCGGCGCCAACCCGGCGCTCGGCCTGATCTTCCCCGTTGCCGCCCGCGCCATCGGCGTCGTCGCCTCGATCGCCGGTGTCTTTGCGGTGAAGGCCCGCGAGGGCGAAACCGATGCATTGAGGCCGATCAACCGCGGCTTCCTTGTCGCCGGCACGCTCACCCTCATCGGCACACTGCTCGTGTCGCTGTTCTATGTCGGCAACGACTTCGACAACGCCGGTTGGAAGTGCTTTGGCGCCGTGGCGATCGGACTTGTGTTGGCGCAGGGCATCAGCCGCCTGACCGAGTACTACACGGGCACGCACTACAAGCCGGTGAAGGACATCGCCGCGAGCTCCGAGACCGGCCCGGCCACCGTGGTCCTCGCCGGTACCGCAAGCGGCCTCGAAAGCTCGGTGTACGCCGTGTTGGCCATCGCCATCGCGATCGGCGTGGCGTTGTCGATCGGTGGCGGCAACCTGCAGTTCAGCTTCTACCTCGTCGCCCTCACCGGCATGGGCATGCTCGCCACCACCGGTGTCATCGTCAGCGAAGACACCTTCGGTCCTGTCAGCGACAACGCCGCCGGCATCGCCGAGATGAGTGGTGAGTTCCACGGCGAGGCCGAGCGGATCATGGTCAGCCTCGACGCCGTGGGCAACACCACCAAGGCCGTTACCAAGGGCTTCGCCATCGGCTCCGCCGTCATCGCCGCCGTAGCGCTGTTCGCCAGCTTCATCGAAACCGCCGCCGAGGAACTGCTTCCCGAGGACGTCATCGACGCCGCGCTGCAGACGCCCCGCGGTGTGTTCGACCTGATCCCGATCAACGTTGCCGACCCGAAGGTGTTCATCGGTCTGCTGATCGGTGGCGCAGTGCCGTTCCTGTTTTCTTCCCTCGCCATTCGCGCCGTCGGCCGCACCGCCGGTGTCGTGGTGCAGGAAGTGCGCAAGCAGTTCGCCGACGGCAAGATCATGGCCGGCACGAAGAAGCCCGAGTACGGCCCGGTGATCGACATCTGCACCGAGGCGTCGCTCCGTGAGTTGACCACACCGGCGCTGCTGGCGGTGCTCACGCCCATCATCGTCGGGTTCGGTATCAGCTGGCAGGCGCTCGGCGGCTTCCTCGTCGCGGTGATCCTCGTCGGTCAGCTCATGGCCAACTACCTGTCCAATGCCGGTGGCGCCTGGGACAACGCCAAGAAGTACATAGAAGACGGCCATGAGGGCGGCAAAGGCTCCGAAGCGCACAAGGCCGCCGTGATCGGCGACACCGTCGGTGACCCGTTCAAGGACACCGCCGGCCCGGCGCTGAACCCCCTCATCAAAGTGATGAACCTGGTCGCACTCGTCGTCCTCCCGGCGATCATCTCGACGTCGGACAACGACGGCGTTCGGTTCGCGATCTCCGGTTCTGCCCTCGCCGTGCTGGCCGCGTCGATCGTCTACTCCGCCCGCAAGCCGACGACGATCGCCGGCTAGGCGCGGCTGGGCGTTCGCTCATCGACCGGTGTCACAACCGGTCGGTCAATTCCGCTCGCGACCCCGGTTTCGGCCGGGGTCGTGCCGCGTCCGGTGACTCTTGGGCGCGTTGGCCGCCTCGTCGAGCCGACGTGTCCGATCAGTATTCTCGGGTCGGTGCCTTTGGTTTTCGCATCGTTGTTCGCGCTCGGTCTCGATCCGGAGAAGCTCATCAACCGGTGGGGCCTCGTCGGGATCGCCATCATCGTGTTTGCCGAGTCGGGTCTGCTCATCGGGTTCTTCCTGCCGGG
>JAYURF010000537.1:0-3220 GCA_043756365.1 Acidimicrobiales bacterium | reverse complement strand
TGCTACGGGGCATGTGGAAGATGGCGCTGGCGGCGACGGTCATGGCGGAACTGATGTGGCTGATCGGCGAGGGAGTCGGCTCCAACAGCGGTGCCGGGGCACTGTTCCAGCTGACCATCGCCGGTTCCTTTGGGATCGGCGCATACATCGGCATGCTCGTCGTGCTGCAGGTGCCAGAGGTGCAGGAGATGAGAACTCGGTTGGGCGGTCGTTTCACCTAGGCTGCCAGCCATGTTCAAAGCTCTCAAGAAGTGGTGGAAGTACTTCGGCACCAAACTCAACCGTGGCTTCGAGGCCAAGGCCGATCCCGCCGTGCAACTGGAACAAGCGCTCACCGAAGCCCAGCAGCAACACCGCCGGCTGAAAGAGCAGGCGGCCAATGTGATCGCCGGCCAGAAGCAGGCCGAGATCCGGCTCAACGCCAAGATGACCGAACTGGAAAAACTCAACGCGACCGCCCGGCAGGCACTGCTGATGGCCGCCGATGCCGACAAGGCGGGCAACGCGGCCAAGGCCACGCAGTACACCACGGCCGCCGAGACCATCGCCAACCAGTTGATCCAGGTGGAAGGCGAAGTCGAGAGCTTGAAGACGATGGTGATCGACTCGACGCAGGCGTCGGATCAGGCCAAGGCTGCCGTCGCCCAGAACAGCCGGCTGCTGCAGCAGAAGCTGGCCGAGAAGAACAAGTTGCTGAGCCAGCTCGAGCAGGCGCGCATGCAAGAAGAGATGAACACGGCAATGACGCAGCTCAACGAGACCGTCGGCGACGACGTGCCGACACTGAAGGAAGTGCAGGAAAAGATTGAGGCGCGCTACGCAAAGGCGAAGGCCACCAGCGAGCTGAGCGAAACCTCGGTCCAGAGCCGCATCCTCGAAGTGGAGCAGGCCACCGCCAACGTCGAGGCGCAGAGCCGGCTCAGCGAACTGCGCGCCGAGCTGGGTCTGGAAACCGCCGCCGTCCCCGCCGCGCCGGCCCCACAACCCATCGAGCAGGCCAAGCCGACCGAGGGCTAGAGCGAAGGGCTGGCCGTGCTGTGGCTGGCCCGCTTCGGCTAGCCCAACAACACGAGGTCGTCGCGGTGGACCACCTCGTGAACCATGCCGTCTGGCAGATCGCCGGTGCGCCGTCCGGCCACGAGCCGCAGCGCATCGGCGTCGCACATCGCCATGCCGCGCGCGATGATCGAACCGTCGATCGCTTCGATCTGCACGATCGACTCGGTGTCGAAGCTGCCGCGCACGCCCACCACACCGGCCGGCAGCAACGACCGGCCCTGCTCCATCAACGCCCGCCGGGCGCCATCGTCGATGACAACGGCACCTTCAACCAGGCTGGCGAAACCGATCCACAGCTTGCGCGCCGACAACTTGCGGTCGTGGGGCATGAACGTGGTGCCAGCGTCGACGTCGGCAACTGCGTTGGCGATCACGCCCTCACGGTCGGCTGCGGCGATCACCGCGCGCACACCGCTCCACGATGCCATTCGCGCCGCTGACAGCTTCGAGGCCATCCCGCCACTCCCACGATTGGAGCCCGCCTGGCTGGCGTTGACCGACAGCAGCGGATCGTCGGCAAACACCCGATCGATCAGCTTCGCCGTTGCCACGGTGCGCGGGTCGGCGGTGTACAGGCCCGCTGTATCCGTGAGCAACACAAGCAGGTCGGCGGCGAGATTGTGGGCGACGAGCGCGGCGATGCGGTCGTTGTCGCCGTAACGGATCTCGTCGTTGGCAATCGCGTCGTTCTCGTTGACGATCGGCACACAGCCGAGCTCGAGCAGGCGCACCAGCGACCTGCGAACGTGGAGGTACTGGCGTCGATCGATGAAGTCGTGCGGCACGAGGAGCACCTGAGCGGCTACAACCCCATGCGCGGCGAAGGTGCGGTTGTACACCTCCATCAGCCGACTCTGCCCGGCGGCCGACAGGGCCTGCAGCGTTGCCATGTCGGTCGGTCGCGCGGCCAAACCGAGCGCGGCGACACCGGCCGACACCGCTCCGGAGCTGACCAGCACCACCTCGTGTCCGCTTTCGCGCACTGCGACGATCTGCCCACACAACCGCTCGATGACGCGTGTGTCGATCACCCCGAGTTCGTCGGTGAGCGACGAGGTGCCGATCTTGACGATCACCCGCACGATCAGATGTCCTGCTGGTACTCGAAGCTGAATCCGGCGATCCACACGATGTCGCCATCGACTGCGCCGGCACGGGCGAGCATCTTGGGGATGTTGAGGCGCTTGAGCTGATGATCGATGAACAGCAGAGCCTCGGGTGTGGTGACGTCGTTCAGCGCGACGACGCGTTCCACCTGGCGGCCGGAGAGGCGGAACTCGTGGTCGTCGAGCCGCTCGACCTTGGCACCCTCGGGCTCGGGGCGAATGATCACCAGACCCTCGACGACGGGCTGCTGCTGGCGGGCCTCGTGCACCAGCGCGGCGAGACGGCCAACGAGTTCCTTGACGCCTTGATGGGTGATCGCCGAGATCGAGTCACCGTCCCACGCCGGTCCGTCCCAGTCGTGGGTGGTCATGTCGGCCTTGGTGCCAACGACCACGCGGGGACGCGCGAGCAGTTCCGGTTGATACGCGCCGAGCTCGTCGAGCAGGATGCGTTCCTGTTCGTGCGGACCGACGCCGTCGAGCGGGGCGAGATCGACCATCACGCACAGCGCTCGGGCCCGCTCGATGTGGCGCAGGAACTGGTGACCGAGCCCCTTACCCTCGCTCGCGCCCTCGATCAGACCGGGGATGTCGGCGACGATGAAGTCGGTGTCCTGGTCGAGGCGGACCACCCCGAGATTGGGTTCGAGCGTAGTGAACGGATAGTCGGCGATCTTCGGTCGGGCGGCGCTGATGACGCTGATCAGCGTGCTCTTGCCAACGTTGGGGAAGCCCACGAGCGCCACATCGGCCATGAGCTTCAACTCGAGCTTGAGCCAATGGTCCTCGCCGTGCTCGCCCTGTTCGGCGAAGCCGGGGGCGCGCCGTTTGTTCGACCAGAACTTGGCATTGCCTCGCCCACCGCGGCCGCCATTCGCGGCCAGCCAGCGGTCACCGTGGTTGGCGAGATCGGCGAGCAGCTCACCGGTGTACATGTCGTGGGCGATCGTGCCTTCGGGAACCCGGACCTCGAGCGAGTCGCCGCGGCGGCCGTGCTGGTCTTTGCCCTTGCCGTGGACGCCATCGAGGGCGCGGCGATGCGGGTGGTCCTTGAA
>JAYURF010000536.1:0-9083 GCA_043756365.1 Acidimicrobiales bacterium | reverse complement strand
CCGGATCGAGGTTGGCGAAGTTGGTGATTCGAGCCAGGTCGAGCTCTTGGAGCAAGCCCTCTGCGGCCATCTGCGGGATGTACACGCCGGTCGGGCAGACCATGTCGAAGCCGCCGTTGCCTCCCCCGGCGACGAGCTTCTGGATGGCTTCCTCGTTGGAGTTGAAGATGGTGATCTCGATGTCGCCGAAGCTCGACATCAGATCAGGGTCGTCGTACTCGGCCCATGTAAAAAGCTTGAAGGACGTGGCATCGCTCGACCCGCCAGGCGACCCGGTGGCGGCCGGTTCGGTGGCGCCTGGTTCGGTGGCGTCTGGCCCGGTGTTTCCAGCGGGCTCGGTGGCTACTGGGCCGTCGGTCTCGACGGTGTCGCTGCCGCACGCGGCGAGGAACGCCGCGAGCGCAGCCGACCCTCCGACGGCACCGAACAACTTGCGTCGGCTCAACTCGCCGGCGAGGTTGTGCGCGGTGTCGGAACTCATCAGGATCCGGATCGGATCATTCGTACGTTTCATAGGGTCCTCCTCCTCCTCATGTGGCCATCGGCGATGCCATCATGCAACTCCATTCCCATCGGTCGGCCTCAGGGAACCTTGACCGGATCGCCCAGCACCAGTGAGGCTTGCCGATCCGAGAACTGATACACGTCGTCGGCTTTCCATGTGGCCCACACCTTGTCACCGGGCCGCAAGCGTCCGCCTTGCGCCCGGGGAACGAGCGCGACGATCTCGCGGTTCCCGGCACGCAGCACGTACTGCAACACATCACCGAAGTGGGCGACGCTGGCCACCTCGCCTGCCTGCGCGTTGACCGAGCGATCCGGTGCATCGATGAGCAACTGGAAGCACTCCGGACGAACAGCAGCCAACGCACCGTCACCGAGAGCGACCTGTTCTTCGGGTCGTGATGCGTGCAGCACGGTGCCGTCGTTGGCGAGAACCCCGTCGGCGGTCGCCGTGCCGTGCCAGAAGTTGTTGCGGCCGATGAAGGCGGCGACGAACGCTGAAGCCGGGTGCTCGTACACGGTTTCGGGATCGCCGAGCTGTTCGATGTGGCCGTCGAGCATGATCGCAATCCGGTCGCTCATGCTCATCGCTTCTTCTTGGTCGTGGGTGACGAAGATGAACGTGATGCCGAGTTGACTCTGCAGCAGCTTCAGTTCGATCTGCATCTCTTCGCGCAGCTTGCGGTCGAGCGCACCGAGGGGTTCATCGAGCAACAGCACGCTCGGCCGGTTGACGAGCGCGCGTGCCAGGGCAACGCGCTGTTGCTGGCCGCCCGACATCTGCCGCGGTTTGCGTTCGGCGAGCTTGGTCATCTTGACCATGTCGAGCGCTTCAGCGACTCGCGTGGCGATCTCCGATCGGGGCACCTTGCGTTGACGCAGGCCGTATGCGACATTCTCGGCCACAGTCATGTGCGGGAACAGTGCGTAGGCCTGGAAAACCGTGTTCACATCTCTCTTGTACGGCGGAACGCCCTGCACATACTCACCGCTGATCCGCACGAAGCCCTCGTCGGGTTGCTCGAAGCCGGCGAGCATCCGCAACGTAGTCGTCTTACCGCATCCGCTTGGACCGAGCAGCGAAAGGAACTCGCCGGCACGCACCTTCAAGTTCAGCCGGTCGACAGCGATCATCGAGCCGTAGCGTTTGGTGACATCGGAGATCTCCACGCTGCCGCGTTCGCTCATCCCGAAGTTGTCCGCCGGATCGTTCACCGACATCGTTGATCACACCCCCGAGCTAGACGGTCACCTTCCGGCACTGGCCACATCGAACCAGAGAATCCCACGAATAGTCGATTCGGTGCAAGGAAAGCGTCGGACTTGCGCATGTTGACGACGGATTCCCTTGCGATCGGCCGCTCCGGGCGACAGTATTCGTACCGCCATGAACCGTACCCTCAACAACCTCGATGAGACCGATCGGGCCATCATCGAACAACTCCAACGTGACGGACGAACGCCCTACACCCGCCTCGGCGCGACGGTGGGGCTGTCAGAGGCCGCTGTGCGCCAGCGGGTACAACGCCTCACCGATTCGGGCGTGATGCAGGTGGTGGCAGTCACCAACCCGATGTCGATCGGGTACCGGCGGATGGCGATGATCGGGGTCCGCACCGAGGGTCCCTGCGATGGCATTTCTGCCGCGCTGCAAGCGATGCCCGACATCGACTACCTGGTGGTGACGGCCGGCTCGTTCGACCTGATGTGCGAGGTTGTGGTCGGCGACGACTCCGACCTGCTCGACCTGACCAACCGCATCCGCCGTGTCGACGGCGTGGTCTCGACCGAGACGTTCATCTACCTCGACCTCGTCAAGCAGACCTTCACATGGGGAGCCCACTAAGTCCCGGTCGCTCACTTGAACTTTGTCGGCCTCTACATCCTCAGCATGTCGAGACCGACAAAGTTCCGGGGTGCACCTCAGCTCTCGAGGTTGGCCATGACGTGCTTGATCCTGGTGTAGTCGTCGAAGCCATAGCCAGAGAGATCCTTGCCGTAGCCCGAGCGCTTGAATCCACCGTGGGGCATCTCGGCCACCAGCGGGATATGGGTGTTGATCCACACGCACCCGAAGTCGAGCGCCTTCGACATGCGCATCGCCCGACCGAAGTCCTTGGTCCACACCGACGAGGCGAGGCCGTAGTCGACGCCGTTGGCCCAGCGGATTGCCTCGGCCTCGTCGCTGAACTGCTGGACCGTGATGACAGGGCCGAAGATCTCGTTCTGGATCATCTCGTCGTCCTGGCGAAGATCGGCCACCACGGTCGGCTCGTAGAAGAACCCGGCCCCGGCCACCTTGTGGCCGCCGGCACGCACCGAGGCGTGATCCGGCGTGCGCTCGACCAGGCCGCTGACGTGAGCCAACTGTGCAGGGTTGTTGACCGGGCCGTAGAGCACGTCTTCGTCGTCGGGCATCCCCGTCTTGGTGGCTGCAGCCTGCTCGGCGAGCGCTTCGACGAGGTCGCGGTAGACCCGCGGCGAGGCGATGACGCGCGTTGCCGCGGTGCAGTCCTGGCCGGCGTTGAAGTATCCGGCGATCGCAATCGCCTCGGCGGCCGCGGCAACATCGGCGTCGTCGAACACGACCACCGGAGCTTTCCCGCCGAGTTCGAGGTGGACCCGCTTCAGACCCTGTGCTGCTCCAGCGGCTACCTCCATCCCGGCACGCACCGAACCGGTGATGCTGGCCATCGCCGGAGTCGGGTGGATGACCATCGCCCGGCCGGTGTCACGGTCGCCACAGATCACGTTGAACACACCAGCCGGCAAGAACTCAGCGGCGATCTCGGCGAGCAACGCGGTGCTCGCCGGCGTCGTGTCGCTCGGCTTGAGCACTACTGCGTTGCCCGCCGCAATTGCCGGCGCAAACTTCCACACAGCCATCATCATCGGGTAGTTCCATGGAGCAACTTGGGCGCACACGCCGACCGGTTCGCGACGGATGAACGACGTCATGCCGCGCATGTACTCGCCAGCACTCTTGCCGTCGAGATGCCTGGCGGCGGTGGCGAAGAAGCGGATCTGGTCGACCATCGGCGGGATCTCCTCGCTGCGCACCAGGTGCGCCGGCTTGCCGCAGTTCTCCACCTCCAACGCGATGAGATCGTCGGCTCGCGCTTCGACAGCGTCGGCGATGCGGAACAATGCAAGCGACCGCTCGCTTGGCGTCGAGTCGCGCCAGTCCGGGAACGCCTCGGCTGCGGCCTGCATGGCGGCATCCACGTCGGCCTGCCCGCTGAGCGCAGCGGAGGCGTACTGCTCGCCCGTTGACGGGTTGACCACGGCCGTGGTGCGCCCATCGGCGGAGTCGACGTGGTGGCCATTGATGAAGTTCTTGAACGCCTGCATGACGTGCCCGGTCCCCTCGGTTGTGTTGTCGGTGGTGTTGTCGATGATGTTCGGCCGCGCCGTTACGGCCCTGCGGTGATGGTACTCAGCCGATGATCGGGCGGAGCACGAACCGGCTCTCGGTGCGGGCCACGCCGCCGTCGGCCTTCAGCCAGCGGATGAACGAGTCGAGTCCCTCGGCTCCCGCACAATCGACGATGATCGCGTAGTCACTCGGTCCGGTCACATACATCGCCAGCGCCACCTCGTCGCGGGTCGCCAACAGCGCCTCGAAGTGAGCGGGGTCGACACCGGGAGGCAGTCCGACGTCAATGACGGCGCGCACCGTTCGGCCGAATGCCACCGGATCGATCGTCGCCGTGTAGCCGCGGATCAGGCCACGTTCTTCGAGCTTGCGGACTCGGTCGGCCACCGAACTCGGCGCCAGGTTGACGCGTTCGGCGAGTTCGCGCCAACTGGTCCGAGCGTTGTTGCATAGTTCATCGATGATTCGTCGGTCAAGAACGTCAATACCAGTTGATTCGTTGGTCACCGCTCCATTCTGACCTGGAATTGGCGATTGATCAACGGTAGGACGAAGCAGATGATGGACGCTATGACCTCTCCAACCAGCACCGCGGCAATCTCCACTGTCGGTGTGCCCCGCGAAACCAAGACCGCCGAGCACCGGGTGGCAATGACCCCCGATGGGGTGCGCGAGTTCGAACGACTCGGCATCGACGTGTTCGTCGAAGCCGGCGCAGGCGAGGGGGCGAGTTTCAGCGACGACGACTACCGCGCCGCTGGCGCCGACATCGTGGCCACCGCCGCCGACGCGTGGGCACAGCAAATGGTGGTCAAGGTGAAAGAGCCAACGGCCGTCGAGTTCAGCTTTCTCCGACCCGACCTGACGCTGTTCACGTACTTGCACCTGGCCGCCTACCCGGCTGTGGCGAATGCGTTGATCGAGACGCGGTGCACGTCGTTCGCGTACGAGACGGTGCAGCATCCCGACGGCTCGTTGCCGTTGCTGGCGCCGATGAGCGAGGTGGCGGGCCGGCTCGCGCCACAGATCGGGGCGCACTACCTCGAACGCCACAACGGCGGTCGCGGCGTGCTGATGGGCGGCGCGCCGGGCGTGCAACCGGCCAAGGTGGTCGTGCTCGGCGCGGGCAACGTCGGGTGGAACTCGGCGTGGATCGCTGCCGGCATGGAGGCAGAGGTCGTGCTGTTCGACAAGAACCTCGACCGCTTACGGTGGGTCGACCAGATCAACAAAGGACGAATCGTCACCCTGGCCTCCAACCGGGGGGCGCTCGAACGCAACATCGCCGACGCCGATCTCGTCATCGGTGCCGTGCTCGTGGCCGGCGGGCGTGCCCCTGTCGTGGTCACCGAGGACATGGTCCGCACGATGAAGCCGGGTGCGGTGATCGTCGATGTGGCAGTGGATCAGGGCGGCTGCATCGGCACGATTCACGAGACCACACACAACGATCCGGTGTACTTCCTGCACGGCGTGTTGCACTACGCCGTTGGCAACATGCCCGGTGCCGTGCCGCACACGAGCACATACGCGCTCACCAACGCGACGCTGCCGTACCAGTTGGAGCTCGCCCAGTTCGGCCCGGCCGCTGCCTGCGAACGTGACGCCGCTCTGGCCCACGGTTTGAACACCCGCAACGGCGAAGTAACCAACGCAGCCGTCGCTGAGTTCCTTGCGACCTTGACCTAGCCGGCCACACGAGATCTGGGCCGCATTCGTCCCGGGAGCCGGGACAGATTCGGCCCAGATCTTGCGGTTGGCAGGCGGCGGTCTAGCGTTTCGGGCCATGGCAACGCCCGTTCACGAACTGGACCTTCCCAAGATCCTCCCTGACATGAACTTCGACGACCGCCGCGATGCATTCCGGGCACTAAGCGCGGACCAGTGGCTGTTCCAGTCGGTGTTCGGCTACGGGGTGATCCGCTACGACGACGCGGTTGGCGTGCTGCGCGACAAACGCTGGCACAGCGCGTCGAGGCGGATCCCCGAGCTGATGGGCATCACCCGTGCCGACTTCCTGTCGCGCCAGCGCGGCAGCATCCTGTCGGCCGAAGGCGACGAGCACACCCGCCTGCGCCGCCTCGTCGCTCCGGCGTTTTCCCCGCGCGCTGCCGACCGGCTGCGGCCGTTCATGCGCCAGGTGATGAACGACCTCATCGACTCGGTGGCCGACGCCGGACGAGCCGACTTCGTGACCGCAATCACCGAGCCGTATCCGATCCCGATCATCTGCGAACTTCTCGGCGCACCCAAGCGCGACTGGCAGCTGTTCAGTCGGCTGGCGAGCGACATCCTCGAGGTCTTCTCGATCGATTTGGCCGACAAGCTGGATCTGGTGATGGCCGCGCAGGACGAGCTCGACGGGTACACCCGCAACCTCATCGCCGAACGGCGCAGCAAGCCTGGCGACGACTTGTTGACGGCGATGATTGCGGTCGAGGAAGCCGGCGACAAGCTGAGCAACGACGAGCTGGTGATGATGGTCAATGCAGTGATCGTGGCCGGCACCGACACCACCCGCAACCAGCTCGGGTGCGCAGTGGCGCTGTTCGCCGACCACCCCGAACAGTGGGCGTTACTGGCCGAGCGACCCGATCTGGCCGGCAGAACTGTGGAGGAGACGATGCGCTACCTCGGCGCAGTGCGCGGCACGGCCCGCTTCGCCAGCACCGACATCGAGTACCGCGACGTCAGCTTCCCGGTGGGCACGTTCATGTCGATCGGGCTGGCCGAGGCGAACCGCCAGAGCGACCACTTCCCCGATCCGGACCGATTCGACATCACCTCACCTGCACCCGAGCATCCGCAGCTCACCTTCGGTTCTGGCATCCACTACTGCCTGGGTGCCGCGCTTGCCCGGGCCGAACTCCAAGAGGCCCTCCCTTTGCTCGCGCAGCGGATGCCCAACCTACGCATCGACGGCCACATCACCTGGAAGCCGGATGGCGTGGGCATCTTCGGCCCGTCACACCTGCCCGTCACGTTCGACGCAGGGCACTGACGCGGGCGCGACCACCGCGTCCCAATCGGCTGTCACGACACTGCACTCAGCGCAGCGATGATGAGCTCGAATCCACGCATGTCGCCAACAAGACCAGCCTCCATGCGGTTCATCATGTAGGTGACGGTGGCGCGGTGATCGAGGTCGTTGACCACCAACGAGCCGCCCCAACCACCCCAGAAACAGATCCGCGAATCCGGTGGAACCGGCATGAGTTCATTGGGAAGCCCGTAGCCGATACCGAATCGCGACGCCACGCCAAGCACGAGGTCGACGCCGTTGGCCTGCTCGTCGAAGATCAGTTCGATCGTGTCCGGCGACAGCAGCGAGATGCCGTCGACCTGGCCGCCGTTGCTGATCACCGACTGCACCCGGGCCACCGAACGCGCGTTGCCGTGGCCGTTCGCAGCACCGATGTCGGCCTGGCGCCACTCGGGGGTCCACGACACCGACGCGTCCGGTGACGGGCCCGTGAACGTCTTGACCATCACACTGTCCATGTCGAGGGTCTCGAAATCGATCGGCAGCGGCGGGGGAGGCACCACGTTGGAGACCCGGTGGAACTCGCTCGGGTCGAGGCCGATGTGGAAGTCGGCGCCGAGCGGACCGGCGATCTCCTTGGCGAAGAACTCGCCGAGCTTGAGGCCGGTGATGCGACGGATGACCTCACCAACGAGATGACCCTGGTTCAGCGCGTGGTACCCCGAGGCCGTGCCGGGTTCCCACCATGGTGCCTGGCCGGCCAGCATCGACGTCGATTTCTCCCAGTCGTAGATGTCCTCGACGACAACGGGTTGCGCCCAGCCCGAGACGCCGGAGGTGTGCGACAGCAGGTTCCGCACCTCGATGCGCTCCTTGCCGTTGGCGGCGAACTCGGGCCAGTAGGTTGCGACCGGCGCATGGACGTCGAGCTCGCCGCGCTCGACGAGCACGAGAGCGCTCAGCGCCATCATCGTCTTGGTGCTCGACCAGACGTTGGTGATCGTGTCGCGTTCCCACGGCCGAGTCTGCTCGGTATCGGCCCAGCCGCCCCACAAGTCGACGACCGGCTGGCCCTCGACGACCACGGCAACCGAGGCGCCAAGATCGGAGCCGGAGTCGAGGTTGCGCTGAAGGATCTCGCACATCGCCTCGAACTTTGGATCACAGGTTCCCTCGACTTGCGATGATGCCATCGGTCTCTCCTTGGGTTCGGTTCGATCGAACCCTATGCGCGGCGACGGCGTACCGTTCGGCCATGGCACATGAACTGAAGCTCGGCTACAGCGCCGGATACTGGGGAAGCGGACCGCCGGCAGGTGCGCTCGAGGCGATCGTCGAGGCCGAGCGGTTGGGTTACTCGTCGGTGTGGACCGCTGAGGCGTACGGCAGCGACGCGCTGACGCCACTCGCGTGGTGGGGCGCGCACACGTCGACGATTCAGCTCGGTACGAGCATCGTGCAGATGAGCGCCCGCACACCGGCTGCGACGGCGATGGCCGCGATGACCATCGATCACCTGTCGAATGGCCGCTTCGTCCTCGGGCTCGGGGCATCCGGGCCGCAGGTGGTCGAGGGCTGGTATGGCCAGCCGTACCCGCGTCCGCTGGCCCGGACCCGCGAGTACGTCGACATCGTGCGCACGATCATCCGCCGTGACGAGCCGGTCAGCGTGAGCGGGGAGTTCTACTCGATGCCGTATGCCGGCGGTACCGGGCTGGGCAAGCCGTTGAAGAGCACCATCCATCCGCTGCGGCAGCAGATCCCGATCTACCTCGGTGCCGAGGGGCCGAAGAACGTGGCGCTCGCGGCCGAGATCTGCGACGGTTGGCTGCCGCTGTTCTTCAGCTGGAAAGAGGACGGCTTCTATCGACGCTGCCTCGCCGAGGGCTTCACCGCAGCGGGTGAACCGGACAAGCAAGAACGCTTCGAGGTTCCCGCGACGATCACCATCGTGCCAGGCGACGATGTGGAGGCGTGCGCCGACATGATCCGCCCGTTCCTCGCCCTGTACGCCGGCGGGATGGGTGCCCGCGGGGCCAACTTTCATTTCGAGGTCTTCGCCAGAATGGGCTACGAAGACGTCGCGCTGCGGGTGCAGGACCTGTACCTCGCCGGCAAGAAGGGCGAAGCAGCGGCGGCGATCCCGCTGCAGATGGTGGAAGACGTCGCCCTCGTCGGTCCACTCGACAAGATCCGTGGCGAACTCGACCGGTGGCGCGA
>JAYURF010000535.1:0-29388 GCA_043756365.1 Acidimicrobiales bacterium | reverse complement strand
CGTACACAGTGGCAACACCCAATGTCGATGGCCCCGCGACCGTTGCGGCGACGATCGAGAGCGACAGCCGAATCTCGGCCACGATCACCCCGCTCGATCTTGCCGGGTCCCAGGTGATCTATGGCGACATGCAACTGGTGCCGGTGGCCGGGGGGTTGCTGTACCTGCGGCCGCTGTACGTGAAGAGCGACTCGACACCGCAGGCGTCGTATCGATTCATGCTGGCGTCCTACAACGGCAACGCGTCGTTCGGTTCAACGATCGAGGAGGCCATCAGCAACCTGTTCCCAGGGTTCCGCACCGATATCGGTGACGTGGTGGGGCCCGGCGGCGAGCCGGCTGATCCCGTTGATCCTGATGATCCGCAGGATCCGGTCGTCGAACCGACGGTGCCGGGAACAGGCACCCCCGCCGAGTTGCTCGCCCAAGCGCAGGACCTGTTCGAGCAGGCCGACGCGGCACTTCCGGACTTCGCCCGCTATGACGAGCTCAACCGCCAGGCCCGCCAACTCATTCAGGACGCTGTCGCCGCACTCGCGGCGACAGGCTGATCAGCCGCGTCCGCGGAGTTGGCGGACCTGCTCGGCCAACGTGGCGAGATCTTCGCGGAAGCTGATCTCGAAGCGAGCCTGTTCCGATGCCAGCCGGACCTGCCCGTTCCGCAATGTCGCGGTGGCAGCATCGCCAATGGTCACGTTCACCGGCTCAATCTCGCGTGTGGCCAGGCCGTCGATCTCACGACCGAGTTCACCGATCTGGTTGGCCAGCTCGGTGCTTGCATTGGCGAGGCGTTGCTCCACAGCGGCGACCTGGGCGCGGGTTTCGTCCGTCGCGGCCTGCGTGGACCCGGCACGCTTTGTGAGCTCACGTAGCTGATCGGAGATCGCATCGGTCGAAGCGAGAGCTGCGCCGATCTCGTCGACTCGGTCGTGTAGCCGGTCCAGCTCGCCCCGCTGATCGCCGAGTTCGCTCAACCGAACGTTCAGGCTGGCCAGTTGATCGGGGAGGCCGTCATGTCCATCGATGCGGTGACGAACATCTCCAAGTTCGCGATCGACGCGTGAGCCGAGCTCGGCGAGTTTGGAGGCAATGCCGTTGTGTTCGTCCAGGCGGTGACGAAGCTCATCGAGTTGGCCGGGGAGGTCACGTTGTTCGTCGATTCGATCGTGGAGCACCTGGATCTGTTCAGCGACGGTGCCGTACTCACCGATCCGGTGACTCTGCTCCTCGATCCGGTGGCCATGCTCGTCCAGACGGTGGCGCAGATCACCGAACTGTCCCGACACGTCACCCTGGCTGGCGATGCGGTCGTGGACATTGCCGATCTCGCGGTCGACTCGGGCACGAAGCTCATGGATTTCAGCGGAGGCTCCGCGCTGTTCGTCCAGCTGGGACTGGAGCGCGGCCAGCCGTGCCTCCACCTCGCGCTGGTCGTTCAATTGATCCTGCGTCTCGCGAAGCTGATCGAACGCGCTGCGTGTCTCATCGACATGGCTGCGGAGCGCGTCGAGCTGCGCGGTGATCGCGAGTTGATCGTCGCCGTGCGTATTGCTGAGGCCGGCTTCGAGGGATGCCTCTCGTTGCTCATCAACTTGGACCCGGAGCGCGTCAAGCTGAGCAGAAAGGGCAGTCAGGGCGGCCGCGTCGGCCATCTGGGAGCGAAGCTCGACGAGGGCACCAGGAAGATCTCGTTGACCGTCGACGGTGCTGCGAAGATCTGCAAGCTGCTCGGTGATCGCGGCATACTCGTGGGCTGCGTTCGGCGCGCGGACGACCTGTTGATCGATGCGTTGCTCAAGGCTCACCGTCATCTCGCGAGCTACCCGCGCGTCGTGCTCGCTGGCGGTCAATCGCTCGTGGACGTTGGCGATGCTTCGTTCCGATGTGGCCTGAGCCGCGAGCTTGGTCGCTATTTCCTGACGCGTGGCCCGATGGTCGTGCTCGCTGGCGGCGAGCCGCTCGGCGAGCTGGGCGAGCTGAGTGGTGACCTGCGTGAGATCCGGTAGAACCACGCCGGGCCGCGCGTCGATCTGTGTGCGGAGAGTTTCGATCTCCATTCGAAGTTCGGCTTGCCCCTGATCGATCTGCGCGGGCTCGGTGTGCGTAGGCGTTGCGCCAAGCGCAGCGAGACGCGCGGACAGCTCGTCCGCGTCGACGCTGCGTTGCTGCAGCAAACTGATCCGGTTGCTCAGGGCCGTCAGCTGGTCGGCCATCTCCGCCTGCGAGGTGACCTGCGATGTGAGGAGGGCCAGTTGGCGGTTCAAAGCGTCAACCATCTCGGCGCTGCGGCCGAGCTCGTCAAGGCGTGCTGCGAGCTCGTCGTCGGGCTGGGCGGGAGAAGCGGCAAGCTCGGCGACCTGGTCGATCCGCTCCGACAACAGAATGAGCTCGGCGACGAACTCGGTGGCAAGGTCGACGCCACCGGAGTTCCCGCCGGACGCGGCCACGCCCTCCGCCGAGGTCGTCTCAGCTGAATCGACGACAGGTTGACGCTGCTCAACCTCAGCAACCCGCTGATCGAGCTCGGAGAGCCGACCGTCGACCTCGGCGTGGCGTTCAAGGCGACCTTCGAGCAGGCCGATCTTCTCCACGATCTCGGCGGTGTCGTTCTGGGCGGTCGATGACAACACCATCGTCGTTGCTGTCAGCGAGCTCAGCCGGTCCTCGAGGCTGGCCTTGGCGATCTCGCTCTCGTCCAGTCGAGCCCACACCTCGCCCAAGACGTTGCGCATCGCTTCGAGCTCGGTGGGATCGATAGGAGGTTTACGCTTGAAAAGACCCATGTGCCGTCAAACTCCGTCTGCATGGCATGGCGAACGCACGTGCGTACTTGCCCGCGCCAACGGTAGCCGCTGGAGGTCCGCGAGTCGGGGAATGCCAGCGGATCGCCACCGTGGCGCACGGGTTGCGGTCGACCGCGCGTGGCGCTATCGTTCTAACTTCCGCCGCGGGGTGGAGCAGCTCGGTAGCTCGTCGGGCTCATAACCCGAAGGTCGCAGGTTCAAATCCTGCCCCCGCCACCAATAAAGAACCAGGTCAGAGGCCCTTTCCGAGAGATCGGAAGGGGCCTCTTTTGTCGCCGGAACGGCCTGCGTCTAACGGAATGTCTAACGGATAGAGTCTGGGTGGTGCTCCTGGCCGCTGCCCTGGTCGCCGAAGGACCCACTCAGGGCCGTCCGCGGGATGCCCACGGAGGCCATCCGCCCGCCCGTCACCTCCAAGAGGAGGTCAGTCGAGCGGAGCAACGTTTGCGTGACCGATCTGCGCAGCAGCGGTCGCTTGACGTTCGGCGAGGGGAACTCTTGCGGGTCCCTGCGTGCCGGTGGTGCCCTATCTGAACTGACTGGCCTTCAGGAGGAGCTTACGAAGGCCCAAGCAAATCTGGAGGAGCTCCGCAACAGCTATCGGATCGCTGATGAGATCGCTTCAGGCAAGGCTGGCGCGAGGAGGGCTCGACAGACTCTGCTCGTCGAGCTTCAGGAGGACCAGCGAGAACGCGACGCGCAGCTGCGGAAACTGATTGGCCGATTCGAGGAGTTCTCCGCTCGTCTTTATGACGAACGAGTCGGGAGTCTCGAGATCGGATCGTCGGAGAACGGTCCCACCTTCTCAATCTCGATCGAGGCCGGGAGAGCAAGGGCATCAACAACATGCAGGTGTTCTGCTTTGACATCCTCGTTGCGGAGATCTGTGTCGAACGGGGGATTGGGCCGGGCTTTCTGATCCATGACAGCCATCTCTTCGATGGAGTCGACGAGCGGCAGATAGGACGCGGGCTCGCACTTGCGGATGAGATCGCGACGCTGCATGGTTTCCAGTACATCGTCACCATGAACTCGGACGACCTGCCAGCCACGGTCCCGAATGGCTTCCTCTTGGACGAGCACATCATGGATGTCCGCCTGACTGACGCTGTCGACGACGGCGGACTGTTCGGTTTCAGGTTCTGATACGACTGCGATGTTCGTGGGAGCGCGGCGGGCGCCACGTTCGACATCCTGCGACGAAGACTGGGTGGTGACCGCGGAGGGCGCCGCGCCGCGGGCGACTTCACGTCGCTCACCTAGTCGTTCGATTGGGCTGATCTTCGGCTTGCAGCGTTGGGCTCGTCCTGGCCCAATTCGCATCCAGGCCTTGCCGGACTCGTCGCTCCAGTGGAGAGTCACGGTGATGCTGGCGGCGTGATCTTCCTCGGTGTCGAAGGTCGTGGACGAAAGCCGCACTGTGTGGGGCAAGGCGAGCTTGGTCGAGCCCCAGCCGACTACAGCGTTTCGCGCGAAGACGGTTGCCTCTGCATTACACCTCACCGTTGAGCTCGAGATGACCCGACTCCATCCTGACGTGGACGGCGATGTCGGCGAGCCGTTCGGGGAGGCGTTGTGTATTTCGCATGTCATCGCATACCCGCCGGATTGGCGCGGGGTGAGCGTTGTCACGATGACGAACGTTCGATGCGTTGCCCTTCCGACTGTGCCCGCGGGCGCGCGTTCTCGATCGCCGAGTGTGCGGTACTCAGAGGTTCGAGTGGATTCAACGCCAGATCAGTGCTTCGTGTCTTTGCTGGTGCGGGGGTCGTTGCCTGGCTTGACCGTGTCGCTGTCGCGGATCTTTCCTCCGGGACGGTGTACGACGACCTCGCCGCCGCCCTGGTTCGCGACGATCTGCTTCGCCCGTTTCTCGGCTTGAGCCTGGGTCTTGGTGACCGCGCTCGCGCGATCACCACCTGGCTTGACGACCTTCCATCCGCCGCCCGGATTGGGGACAACGTGTCGGCTATTGGTTCTTGCCACGATCTGGCCTCCTGTTGTTGAGTGTGCCTGTAGATGGTGCAGTATGTGTCTGCGTTCTTGCTCGAGATGGCGTCGCCGCACGAGACGAGCATGGAGCGACCGGCGGGAGTGGCCGAAAGCTGAGCGTCTGCCGGGCGAGGTCGCCTGTGATGATGCCTCCGTTGTGGTGGCGGAGTTGCCGCCAGGCGGCGAACCCCTGAAGGACTGCCTGTTCGACTTGCCAAAGTGGGCGGCGCCGTACTTCGAGGTCGTGGGTGAACGTTCGGAAGGTGGTGAGCGCGTGGTAGTCGAGGCGGTTGACGCCGTCGAGGTGGTTGTGTTGTCGGGCGTAGGCGAACATGAACGCCGCGATGCTCTCTTCGATGACGATCGCGCGACCGCCATCTTCAACGGCGTCGACGACGGGGTTGCTCGCTCGTTTGCAGCCGAAGATCTTGGCGCGGGCGACGGGCGACCACCCGAGCACGGCTGCGTGGGCGAGGTGGAAGACGTCGTGGTATCGGTAGCCGGTGTCGTCGTAGCTGTTGTCGCCGAGGTCGTTGCCGATCTGTCGTCCTCGCCATGTGACGCGCACCATCGGTTCGGGCTTGTCGACACGGTTGGCGGGCTGGATGAGGACTTCGAAGGTGCGTGGGAGTTGCTCCCGTCTCGGGAGTCCGTGATCGAAGTGGTCGGCGGGCCGGCGTCGGCGTGCTGATTCGCCCCAACGGTCGTTGATCTTGGTCAGGTTGGTTCGGGCGATGTCGTCGAGTGAGAGGTTCCACTTCTGTGCCGTGTTGGCGAGGTACCACAAGATGTCGCCGAGCTCTTCGGCGATGTTCTCGTCGAACAGCTCGTAGGCGGTGCCGTCGCGGAGGAACTTCTTGTAGCCGGACAGCAGTGTGCCGACCTCGCCGGCCAGCCCGAGGAGTGGCGCGACGCGCATCTCGTCGGCGCCGGTGGTGCTCGGCCGAAGTCGATCGGTGCGTTGGGCGGCTCGCTGGTAATCGGCGAGTGTCAATCGGTGCGGTTCGGTCATGTCGTATCGGCTTCCTGGCGGGTCGTGCTGCGGATCGGTTCGAGTTGCCAGGCGGAGATGACGTGGTCTTCGATGAATGGTTCGGGGATCCATGCGTGACCCTCGTCGCCCCATGATGTGCCCCAGGAGTTGCGCAACAAAATCTCGGAGGTGTCGGCGTGGTAGCCGACGATCACCACGGCGTGTCGACTGTTCTCGAGTTCGCCGGTTGCGGGGTTGCGGAGTTGGGTTCCGGTGGGTCGTCGCAGTCCGGGCCAAGTCGGGATGCCGATGGCGACGGGTTGTTCGGCTTCGAGCGAGTGCCTGATTGCGGTAGCGGTGATGTTGATGGATGTGATCGTGGCGGCGAAGCAGTTGGCGGGATCGATCGCGTCGGCGGGCGGTGCGTAGTTCGGGCTGGTGTCGTCGCGGCTGGGGTCATATGCCCACAGTTCTTCGGGTGGTTGTCCCCATGTCCTCAGTGCGGTGTTGGCGGCTTCGAACGTGGTGCCCGGACCGTTGGTTCCGTCGTGTCGCTTCGCACCCCAGTAGAGCGTTTCGACGCTGAGGCTGGCGGGGGCGATCGCGGCGGCCTTGTCGTGAACGGCGGTGAGCGCGAACGCGAGGCAAGTGCCGCGGAAGGGGCCCTGGTTGCGGACCGGGCCGAGCATTGGTCGAAGGTCGACGATGGTCGCCATCAGGCTGCGAGGAGCTGTGGCTGCTGGTTGACCGAGATGCCTTGCCCGACGTCCGATACCTGTGTGGGTGCGACGTGGATGTGGATCCGCATCGTTGCGCCGGTGTCGCCGTTGGGCCAGGGCTGGGCAAGGCGGAAGCCGAGGGTGTGGTCGCCGTGTTGGCGCGCCTTGATGGTGATGTGTCGGGTGCGGCGGTCGCCGTAGACGGTGGCGTCTGCTTCGGGCGAGGTGTGGTCGATCCAGTCGTGCACGGTGGCGAATGCGTCGGTCCGGTCGGGTATCCATTCGTATCCGGTTGAGAGCATCTCTGGGAGGGCGATGTCGAGTTCGTCGCCGACGTCGGCGCTGATGCTGCGTTGGTTGTCCGCGAGGCTTAGCCGCCACACGGCTGCGCGGGCGTTGTCGGGTCGGCGTCCTCCAAGCAGTGTCTGCTTGAGGGTGAGCGGCGCCACCTTGTAGGCGATGTCGGCGGTTGCCTGGGTGATCCTGCTCAGCGTGCGCAGCTGGGTGACGGCGGCGGTGTAGCTGACGCCGAGTTCGACGGAGAGGTTGTAGATGTCGAGGGGGTCGAGGGCCGGACGACGGAGGTCGCGTCCGAGTCGTTCGAGGTGGGCTTCGACGGCAAGTTCGGACATCAGCAGGCTGGCCGCGAAGGTCTGAGCTTGCAGTTCCTGCGGATCGTTGCTGGATCCCTCGATTGAGGTCTCGTCGTCGACGTGCGATTCGTGACCGAGCTCGTGGTGGCCGAGTTCGTGGGCAGCGGTGAATCGTTGCATGGCGAGCGGGCGGGCGACGTTGATCGCGACGCCGGCGACGTCTCCGATGCGCTGGTAGACGCCGAGCAGGCGTTCCAGCGGCTGGAAGCTGAGCCAGATGCCGCGGTCCTCGATGAGGTCGAAGATGGGGATCTTGGTTCCGTCGGCGAGGTCGAGGTCGGCGAGGACGTCTTCGGCGGCGAGGACGGCTTCGCGGCGGAGCTGGTTGATGTTCATGCGTTGCGGTTCGCGGCTCGCGCAGGTGGTTGCGCAGGACCGGCGTCGCGGAGGAACTGGGCGAAGCGCAGCACCTGTTCCCGATCGGTCGTGCTGAGTTCTGCGGTAGTGCGGTAGAGCGCTGTGGTCGTCGAGTCCTCGTTCGTCGCCGCGGGATCCCCGGAAAAGTAGGCGATCGGTCGTCGGTACAGCGCGGCGAGCCGTTTGAGTTCGAGGAAGGTGACCTTGCGTTTGCCGGCCTCGATCTCTGAGACGGACGGGCGAGGGATGTCGAGGTGGTCGGCAACTGCCGACTGGGGTAGGCCGAGGGCCTCACGGGCTTCGCGGAGCCGTTGGCCGAGCAGCTCGGGTTCGTTGAGGCCGGAGGCCTCGTCGGTGTGGGTGTCGCTCATGGTGTCTCCGTGGTGGTTGAGGTGGTGTTGGTCGACGCGACGACGACGGCGATCGCGAACCCAGCTTCGTGGGTGAAGCTGCATCGGAACTCGCCAAGGCCGTGCTCGACAGCGACTGCGCGGGCGTGGTCGCTGAGCACGATGGAAGGCTCTCCGTTCGGAGCAGTCTGGATCACGATGTCGGCAAGGTCGATGCCGCGGATGCCGGTTCCGAGCGCTTTCAATGTTGCCTCTTTGGCTGCGAACCGTGCTGCGAGCCGATCCATGTCACCGTCGCACTCGGACAGTTCGGATTCGGCGAACAGTTCCTCCAAGGTGTCGTTGTCGTCATCAAGGTCGGCGGCGAAGTCCTTGATGTCGACGGCATCGACACCGACGGCGACCGGCGCGTGCCGTGTGAGGTCGGCGAGGAGTCGACGTGTGGTGTCGCGCAGCGCCGCTGCCGGGGTCCTGCCGGTGTGATCGTTGTTGTTGGCAAGTGCGTCGTGCGCGTCGTGCAGAAGCTTGGTGAGCTCGCCGTGGCCGAAGCCAGCCGATGAGCCGATCTCGGCGTCGGCGTGGGTGGCGACGACGGTGATCGTGCCCAGCTCGAGGCCGGCATGGTGGCACAGGGCTCGTCCGAGTGCGGCGAGGCCGACGTAGTTGCCGTACGCCTTTCGGATCAGGTGCTGGTTGCGGTAAAGGGCGGTGAGATGCACGACGCGGCGGTCGACCGTGAGTGAGATGTGGCTGAGACACGGAAAGCCGATCGCGCCACCGTTGCGGCCGGGCATCTGTGTCCGCAGGTCGAGGACCGGATGCTCCACGGCGAGCTCGTAGTCGCTGCTCGACCAGTAGCGCGAGGTGGGATCGGCGTACTTCTTCAGCTTGGCGGCAACCGCTGCCAACTGATTCACCGGCGTGCCGTCAGGCCCGTCCCAGGCGACAAGCCGCTCGCAGTACTCGCCGGTTGGCGAGACGCTGCGACCGAACTCGCGCCCTTCCAGGTAGAGCTCGACGAACTCCTCGAGTGCTCCGTCGCCGAGCTCCTCGTCGTAGAGCTCATCGGCGAAGATCGTGTTGGCGACCGTCGTGACCGGCCAGCGCGGCCATTGCTTGGAGCCGGTGGGGCGGCTGCCTATGAACGTGTCGAGCAAGTCACGAACGGCCGCCACCTCCCCTGTGCCCGGCCACGACGTGATCACGTTGACAGCGGATCCGCCGGCATCGATTACCGCCTCCAGCGTCGTCGCCCACGCCGAGGATAGATCCGGTCGCTCAACGATGATCACGACGGCTCCAGGGCTTCGCGGATCCGTCGCGTTAGCAAGTCGGTCAGGTTGCGGACACTCGTCACCTGCTCCGGGAGTAGATCAGACTTCTTGATGATCTTCTTCGACAGCCCGAAGTTCTTCGCCACCCGGGCGATGACGACGAGCGCCTTACGTGACGGGATACGAGGATCGCCGCCGCTGTCGAGCGTGGTTTCGATGCCGGCGCGGTCGAAGCGCAGCCGCTGAAGCTGGTCGAGTACGGCGGCGCGAATCTGGCTGGCCAGGTCACTGGTCGTGGTCATCGTTGCAGACATCATCGGCGCTCTCCTGTCGGAATAACTGACAGAGTACCATGAAGTGTCGGAGAACGCTACAGAAGTGTCAGATTTTCTGTCCCATGAACCCGAGTGGGTGACATTGCCGAATGTGGCAGCTCCCACTTCGGTGGGTAGCCAAGGCTCAGTGGGCGTCGGTCAACGGCGTAGGACTGCTTGATCCGGGTCGGGCCGCCGCACGACAGGTGCGGATGTGAGACCCGTGCGTACTTGTCGACTTCGCAGAAGAGGTTCTGGCAGTCGATCAGCTGCAGCGGACGCCCCCACAGGTCCCGGAAGGAGTGCTCGTTCAGGAACCGGTCGGCTGAGTTGGCCACTGCCCGAATGACACCGACGGCATCCAGTCCGCCGGTCGACGCGAAGCACTTGCTGATGCCGCGCAGCGCGCCAGGGCCGGCGACTACGAAGTCCATCTCGTCGAAGTCGAAGCCCTCGCTGTAGTTCAGGTCAATGGCGTATTGAAACGCCAGGAACGGGCCGAAGGAAGGAACGGATCGGAGGTTCTCGTACAACGCCGCCAACGTTGGCGCTTGCGCGAGCCGCGCCAAGGTGCCGTCGCGAATCAGCTGATCAAGCAGATGGAGATGGTTGGAGTGCTTGCGGTCGTGGCCGAGCTGTGGGCTCGGCATGATGTACGCCGCGGAGTACAGGCGCTCGTCGGCGGCGAATCGACGATCGAGCGCAATCGAGTACGGCACCGGATCGAACGTAGCCAACGTTGGCTCGCCGACAGCCGCGACGAGGTCCTCCCATGTCTCGATCCGGTTGAAGAGCTTGAACAGCAGAACCCGGAGCACGATGTCGGGAACGTCGTAGTCGTCGTTGTAGATGACATGTTGCAGCAGGTACTGGCTGACTCGATCCGAAGCACGATACGCGTTCGTGAATCGGTGGCTTCGCAAGATGGCATCCTGCGTCCAAGGCGCAGGACGACCTTCGACACGACAGAAGAACATCGCCTGTCGTTCCGCGGCGAGGTACCAGTACGTGTCGAACAGATCGGTGACCTCCAGCAGGTGCCCGTCGACGGCCACGACGCGGGTATCCCGTCGATCATGGCCCTTCAGTAGTTCGTGCACTGTCATCGTCTCCATATCGTGTCACGGACCGAGGTCGGGATCGCGGTTCCACGTCCGAGTGGCCGACAGCAACCCGGTCGTGGTGCAGGGTGGAACGCGAGAGCGACGGCATGCGCAGCGTCAGGTCTCCCCGAAGATGACGTTGGCGAAGATGTGGGCGGCGTCGGCTTGCATGCCGGGAAGGATGTGTTGGTAGACGCTCATCGTGAACGCGACGTTGGCGTGGCCGAGGCGTTCGCTGACGACCTTGGCCGGCACGCCGACCTTCAGCAGGATGGTCGCGTGGGTATGGCGCAAGTCATGTAAACGGATGCGCGGAACCGATGTGGCGACGACGAGCCGTTCGAAGGCTTGGCTGTACGAGTCGGGGTGAATCGGTGCGCCGTCGGGGTCGGCGAACACGAGCGAATCGTCGCGTGGCCGGGCACCGAGAGCGATGCGTTCTTCGAGTTGGGTCTTCCTCCACGCTTTGAGGACGGTGATGGTGCGGGGGTCGAGGTCGACGGTGCGGCGTGACATGTCGGTCTTCACGTCGGAGATCTCAACCTTGTAGGACACGTTGAGCACGGACTGACGCACCGACAGGCGCAATGCGTCGAGGTCGATGTCTTCCCAGCGGATCCCGAGGACCTCACCTCGACGCATGCCGGTGTTCGCGGCGAGGTAGATCGCCGGGTACAGCCGGTGCTCCCTTGCGCCGTCGAGGAAGTCGCGCAGCTGTTCGGCGTTCCACACTTTCATCTGCCGTCTCGGAGCCGACGACAGCTTGGGCGGGTCGGCGAGATCGGCGACGTTGCGTTGCACACTGCCTTTGCGATGTGCGTCGGCGAGCGCTTTGCGCAGTGTCGTGTGCAGGTAGCGGACCGTCTTGACGGACAGGCCACCGCCGCCACCGTTGAGTTTGCCGTCGATCAGGAGCCGCGCGTAGAACTCGTCGAGATCTTCGGGGGTGAGTTTCTGCAGCGGGATGTCCCCGATGCGGGGCAGGACGTGGTTGTCGATGTTGCGCCGGTACGAGTCGAACGTTGACCGACGCAGCTGGGCCCGTTTGGTCGGTAGCCATCGTTCTGTGAGGTAGTCGCCGAGGGTGATCCGGTCGGGGGAGCGGTAGTCGCCGTCGTGGTGGCGTTTGACGAGATCGCCGAGGATCTTCTCGGCACCTTTGCGGTTCTCGCCAGCGGGGTACCAGCGATGGCGTTGCTTCTTGGTCGCAGGGTCAACGCCTTCGTAGATGACTGCGTAGTAGCGGCTGCGCCGCTTGACGATGTGACCGCGCATCAGAGCTCAACTCCCCGAACACCCCACCCGCAAGCGAGGTTCCGATCGTGCCCGCCGCCGGCGGGCGCTGCAGCCCGACCATGCGAGTCGGGCCACGTCGATTGGTTCTGGGGGCGAAGTCGAGCCGCGTCCCCGACGGCTGATGCCCGACGGTAGCCGGCCGATGGGGATGCGAACTGTTGTACTCGCCGGTGCACGCGGTCAGGCGGTGCGTGCTGGCCGGTCATGGAGGATCTCGTCGATCGCGACGGCGGGGACCACGAGCCGTCGGCCTAGCCGGATCGCTGGGATCTCACCGCGGCGAACGAGGTCGTAGGCGAGGCCTCGGGAGATGCCGAGGAGCCGTCCGGCGCGTTCAACGCTGATCGTCAACGGCTGGGGGTGCTCTTGGGTGTCCACGTTCGATGACCCACCCGCCGACCTCGCCCCCGTTACCCGCCGGTCGACATCGCTGCGTCGGGTGGGTGCCGTGGCCCGCCTGCGGCGGGAGTGCCGTGTGGTCCGCCGCCCGGCCGGCGTCAAGCCCCTCGCAAGCTCGGGGCCGGGGCCCTGCGGGTTGACTCCGGCCTCAACGGCGGCGGACCGGGACCCCGTAGGGAAAGGCCCGGCCATTCCGGCCGGGCCGCTGGTGGGGCCGGTCGCTTGGGGAAGCCGACCGGCCTCCATCGGCAAACCGAAGGAGCAACCCAATGGACACGACCGCCCCCATCGACAATCCGACACGACCACGCGAACTGTGGCCGACCGAGATCACCGTGGTCGCTTGGCACGACCCGCTCGTCGAGAACGCAGCAGGCGCGATCCCGACCGCAAGCGACGACATGTTGCTCTGGTGGGGCAACACCCTTGGCCCGGCCTCGGTGCTCATCGCACGACACCTCGCCCTCTACGCCGCCGACCGCCCGACGGTGTGGCCACTGGACGATCTCGGCAGCACCTTCGGCCTCGCCCGATCAGTCGTCACTCACACCTTGGAGCGCCTGGCCAGGTTCGGTGTCGTCACCCGACACGGCTCGACCGTCGCAGTGAGACTCGTGCTGCCACCGTTGACCGCCCGCCAACGCGAGCGGCTGCCCCGCTACCTCGCGGACGCCTACCCGAACCCATGAACACCGAGCCTGTCTCGACGCAGTGGATGCGTCGGGCAGCGTGCCGTGGCCTGCCCGCCAGCCTGTTCTACCCGCCTCCGGGCGCACCGACCACGTCTGCGCTCGAGGTCTGCGCATGCTGCCCGGTCCGCGCCGACTGTGCCTGTCACGCGCAGGTGAACGCGGAGGAGCACGGGATCTGGGGTGGCCGCACCGAGACCGAACGAGCCAACGACCTGCCCCCATCGTCGGATCCAGGGGCGAGGATCGTGCGCCGCCGTCCCGGTCCTCCCTCCGCGCTCAACGACGACCGCCTCGTCGATCTCGTCTGGTCACTCGACCCCGACAAGCCAGCAGCCGCGCAGATCGTGGAGCGGCTCGCAGTGAGCGTTCCGACCGCGTACAAGTACCTCGGCCGCGCGATCCGACTCGGTGTCGTCGAGCGGCGCGGCCGACACCTCTACGCCAACCGCTAGCTGTACTCGGTGTCGTCGGGCTGGGGTGTGCCGTGTCCGCCCTGCGGGCGGGAGCCGTGTCCGCCCTGCGGGCGGGTGCCGTGTGGGACGCCGCCGGCTCTGCGGTCAAGCCCCTCGCAAGCTCGGGGCCGAGCCCTTCGGGTTGACCGCCGCCCCCGCCCGATTCGGCCGGGCGTGCCGTGCCCGCCCAGCGGGCGGTTGCCGTGACCCGGCCGTGCGGCCGGGGGTGCCGTGGTGGGCCGCCGCGCGGGTCCAGTCAAGCCCCTCGCGAGCTCGGGGCCGAGCCTCCCTGCGGTCGGTTGACAGCCCCCGCTGATCCGGCGGCCTGGCAACCCCCGTAGGGCGAAGCCGCCCACTCCACACACCGGAGGATCACCATGCACGCCAATGACCTGTTCACCAGCATCACCGATCAACTCGTCGCCGACATCGAAACCGGTGCCACGGGCACATGGCGCATGCCGTGGCACACCCTCGCCGACGCCGGAACACCGGTCAACGTCGACGGCAGGCCCTACCGAGGGATGAACTCGCTGTGGCTACCACTCGTCGCCGCGACCGCAGCCGACGGCGAAGGCTGGCCCTCAGGGGTTTGGGGCACTTATCGGGCCTGGCAACGCCACGGCTGCCAAGTCCGACGCGGTCGGACAGCAACACACGTCGTGCTCTGGAAACCGACCACGGCAACCGTCGACACCGGCGACAGCAACGGCGACGATCACAGCAAGTCACGCCGACGTCTTCTGGCCCGCGTGTACAGCGTGTTCGCGGCGGAACAAGTCGACGGAGCCGACGAGATCATCGCCGACCGCAACCAGCAACGCGCCGGGCGCGACACCCCCGAACGGATCACCGCCGCGGAGGTCTACTTCCACGCGGTCGGCGCGACCGTGATCGAGGAAGGCAACCGGGCCTACTACAAGCAGTCCACCGACACGATCCACCTGCCCGCCCTCGCCCAGTTCGACACCGCCTCGCACTTCTACGGTTGCTGGGCGCATGAAGCAGGGCACTGGACAGGTCACGCCGATCGCTTGGACCGTGACCTCACCGGCCGGTTCGGCAGCGACAGCTACGCCGCCGAAGAACTCGTCGCCGAGCTCGCCGCGGCGATGTGGTGCGCGCAAGCCGGGCTGTCCGCCGTCACCCGAGCGGACCACGCCAACTATCTCGCCGGGTGGATTCGGGTGCTGCGCACCGACGCCCGCGCGCTGGTCACGCTCGCCAGCCGAGCCCAAGCCGCCGTCGACTACCTCAACACCCGCGCCGGCAACACCGCGACCGGCTGCACGATCACCGAGCAGGACGACGCAGCATGAACGCCCCCCGTACCGGCGAAGCGACGAGGTCGCCGCCTACACCTACCGGACCGAGATCCTCTGCCCCGCCTGCACCATCGAGGCCATGATCTCCGCCGGAGACGCCGCCCCCGCCGCGCGCGCATGCCCGCCGAGGCGGTCCTCGACCAGTGCGCCAGAGCGCTCGCCATCGACCGAGACGACGAGACGACCTTCGACAGCGACGAGTTCCCCAAGGTCGTCCACCTCGACCACCTCGCCGCCGACGAGACGTGCGGAGCCTGCCACCGAGACTTCTGAACCCCGATCGCCCGGCGGTCGTCGTGGAATGGACGGGCGCCGGGTCGCCGGGCGTGCCGTGACCGCCCTGCGGGCGGGTGCCGTCGATCGCTCCGGTCAATAGCATCCGGCTATGGCCGCCTCCGTTCCCGCCGGTCTTGGAGCCAACCGCGGTCTGACCTTCAACGGGCGCGCCTTCGCCGTTGCCGCCGTCGTGTCGGTGGTGACGGTTGTCGTCCTGTTCGGCTTCTTGCTGCTCGGCGGTGTTGCCATCTGCCTGGCTGGGGGAATCACCGCCGCCGCAACCCGGGGCACTCGGCGACCGACGACGGTGCTGTCAGTAGGGCTCGGTTTGCTCGTCGGCCCGGTCCTCTATCTTCTGCTCGCCGTCGTCGTCCACCTCGCCGACTGAACCGCTGCGCAGCGTTCCCGGGACGCCGTCGGGGAACTGTAGAACCCGATCGTCGTAACGTTCGTGGCCATCACGTCACCGAAGGGGACGCCGCTGATGCGCCGACGACCGACACCCACCAACCCCACCGAAGCTCCCACGCCCGCGGTGGCCGACCCGATGGCGGCAGCCTCGAGCTACGACTGGACCCGTTTCGGCCAGCACCGCTTCCGCACCCCCGGCGCGGTCGTGGTCGACAAACCGCTCCCGGCCGGTCCGGGGTGGATGGCGACCGTGTGGCCCGACTCGCGCGTTCCGGGCGGCTGGGCCCGGATGCTCTGGCAGCCCGACCCCGTCTACGGGCGGGGGTGGCTGATCCCGGAACGCCTGGCGTTGGGTGACTTGATCGAGTTCGGTACCCACACCACCGGCGGCGATGTCCGTTGGTACGGCATCCTCGACTCCTACGAAGCGGCCGCCTGGCTGACCATTCAGGGCCCCTACCCGGACCCCGCCGCCGCGCATCGCGAAGCCGACCAGCTGCTGGCCGCTGAGCGATACCTCCCAGCGCTCAAACCCGAGCCGACACGAGGCTCATTGTCGCCGTGTGCGAGGCATCCTCGACGCCGACAGCGGCACCCGTAGACGCACAGCCGGACCGAGCCGTCGCACCCGTCGCCGACACGCGCAGCCGGGAGTCAGCCGGGACTGGACCAGGTCGCGTTCACAGATAGGCACCAAATGGTGTGCACCGGGTTTTCGTCGGGTTCGGGACGTGGCCCGGGAGCAACTCCGGGACCTCGGTTCGGTCTGCTGGTCGGGTGCTCAGCGTCGCCAAGCTCCGTGTCGGCCAGGAGGCCTACCAGATCTCCGGTGTGGCGCAGTCGCTCGACGACTACTACACCGGTGCCGGCGAGGCTGCCGGCTCCTGGATCGGCGCCGGCGCCGAACGGCTCGGGCTGTCCGGTGAGGTCGCCCCGGATGATCTACGAGCGGTGCTGGCGGGGATGGCGCCCGGTTCGGGCGGTCTCACCCCGAACGGGGAGACGATCCGCCCGCACCCAAGGCGGGTGCCGGGGTTCGACCTGACCTTCAAGACCCCCAAGTCCGTGAGCGTCCTGTACGCCGTATCCGACGACCCGCGGGTGCAGGGGGCCATCATCGAAGCCGGCGAGACCGCGGTACGCGATGCCGTGGGCTGGTTGGAGCGCGAAGCGGTCTATGTCCGGCGTGGGACTGGGAACGAGGCGTTCCTCAACGACCTCGCCGCCCGAAACCCGGACGCGGCGGCGGCGGCGGCGATCCGGACGCTGCCCGGCCAGGGGGTAGTGGCGGCGACGTTCCGGCATCGCACCAGCCGGGCCGGTGACCCGTTGCTGCACTGGCACACTCTGGTCGCCAATCTCGTCCAAGGACCCGACGGGCGTTGGTCGGCGTTCCTCTCGCCCGATCTGTACCGCGCCGCGCGCGCTGCGGGTGAGGTGTTCCAGACCGTCTTGCGGGCCGAGCTCACCCAACGGTTGGGGGTCGAATGGCGGCCGGGCCGTCACGTTCCCGAGATCGCCGGTGTCCCCCAGGCGTTGTGCGACCAGTTCTCCAAACGGTCCCGCGAGATCGAGGACTGGCTGGAAGCGACCGGCACCCCGAACGACCCGGCCGGCCGTCAGGAAGCCGTACTCGCAACGAGGCGCAACAAACCCGAGGTAGAACACGAACGGTTCGACACGGCGTGGAAGGCCGAAGCCCTCGACGCCGGGTGGGGGTCCGACGCCGCCGAAGCCCTCATCGCCGCCGCCGGTGACGGCCGCGTCCTGACGGTGGGCGAGGTATGGCGGCTCCCCGACCACGTCGAGAACGGTGCGGGTGGGTCGATGGTGGTCGACCGGATGGTGGACCCCGAGGAATGGGTGACACATCTGTGCCGGGAGTTGACCGAGACCGACTCGACGTTCACCCGCCCGCAGCTGGTGCAAGCAGTCGCGGCTCGCATCGGCGAAGGGGCAACGATGGCGACCTTGGAGCGGGTGGTCTCCCGGGTCATGGCCTCGCCGACGGTGATCCCGGTCGGCGACAACGGCGACCGGTGGACCTCCGCCGAGCTACTCGCTGTCGAACGCCGCTTTCTCCAGACTGCGGATCATGCCAGGGCGACGAGGGCGCCGGTCCCGGCGGGTGTTGTCGACCGGGTGATCGCCGCGGCTTCGACGCTCGGCGTCGACCAGGCCGCGGCGGTGCGTCTATTGACGGCGACCACCGACGCGCTCACGGTGATGGTGGGCCCGGCCGGGACCGGCAAGACCTACACGCTCGATACGATCCGCGCCGTCTACGAGGCCGCCGGTTACCGGGTCCAGGGCGCAGCACCCTCGGCGCGAGCCGCCCACGAACTCGAGTCCGGCGCCCACATCGTGTCGTCGACGATCCATCGGCTCCTCGGTTCGTGGCCCCGCGGGTTTGACCGGCCTGACGCTCGTACGTTGCTGGTGGTCGATGAGGCCGCGATGGCCGGCATCCGCGACCTCGAAACCGTCGTCACCCGCACCGTTGGCGCGGGTGGGCGGGTGTTGTTGGTCGGTGACCATCGTCAGCTCCCCGAGGTGACCGCCGGCGGCGGGTTCGCCGCCCTCGCCACCGACCGCCGGGTGACCGTCGCCGAGCTCACCGTGAACCGCCGCCAACAGCACGTGTGGGAACAGCACGCGCTGGTGGAGCTGCGCGACGGGCATGTCGCGACGGCGGTCGCCGCCTACCGGGCCCACGGCCGGGTCGTGGTCTCCGAGGACCGCCCGGCGATGCTCGCCGCCGCGGTAGGCCGCTGGTTCGACGCCCACGACGCCGGGTTGTCGCCCGTGTTGATCGCCGGGACCAACGACACCGTGAACGCGCTCAACCGCACCGTCCGCCAAGCCCTCCAGGATCGAGGCCTGCTCGGCGAGACGGTCGGAACATGGGCAGGGCGGGACCTCGCGATCGGCGAACGGGTCGTGCTGCGAATCAACGACTACACCGCGTCAACCACTGCCGGTGCACGAGCGAGGGTGTTGAACGGCCAGACCGCCACCCTCACCGCTGCCACCGATGCCGGGGTGGTGGTGCGCCTCGACGACGACGCCGAGATCATCCTGGGTGTCGACTACCTGACGGCCGGGGGCGTCGACCACGGCTACGCGTTGACCTCGCACCGTGCCCAGGGCGGAACGTGGGACCTGGCGATCTCCGTCGGCGCCGACGGCCTCTACCGCGAAGCCGCGTACCTGGTCCTGTCCCGAGGACGACAGGAGAACTGGCTAGTGCTCACCGCCCCCGAACTTGACGCCATCGACGCGGAGGTCGCCCGCCACGACAGTCCCATCCCCCTGCCGGGCGAAGCACCCGACATCGACCAAGACCTCGACCGGCGGCTCAACACCTCACGGGCCAAGCAACTGGCTCTTACGCGCGACCCATACGCCGAGCTGATCGCCACCACCTCTGCCACCCATGACCTCACCACCCTGGAGGCCCGAGCCGGTCACGCCCGCCAGGTCGAACAGCACGCCACCGGGATCACCGGGATCGACCCCACCGTCGCCGGGCGCCGCCTGGAACGCACGGTGCACACCGGCACCCATGCCGCGGTCGGCGAGACGGTCAAGGCCCTCGACCGCAACAACATCGGCACCATCGTCGCGCTCGACGACACCGCCGGGACCGTCCGGGTCATCTTCGTCGCCACCGACGGTCGCGAAGCGCAACGGGACATGCGCTGGGACGAAGTCCAGATCATGGACCGGCACATTCAGTCGCGGCATCTCGCCCCGGATGCGCAAGCGACCCTGGACCGGGCGGTGGGCCCTATCCGGGAACGAATCGAACGCTGGCAGACCGTGCTCGCCGACCACGGCGTCGGACCGGCCGACCGCCGCGCGTACGAACGCGCCGCCCGTCTCCGCGTCGACCGTGCCGCGGCCCATCTCGCCGCCGCCCAGCCCGACTGGTTGACCGAGCGGATCGGTACCCGACCCACCCGCCCCGGCGCGGTCCAAGTGTGGGACGACACCGTCCGCCACCTCGCCGGCCACCGGACCCGACACCACATCAACGACCCGCACAACGCGCTAGGCCCCACCCCCACCGACCCCACGCTCGCCGAGGAGTGGAACCGCGGACACCAGATCATCGCCGAGGCAAGAGTCTGGCTCGACACCCACACCCCCGGCCCCACCGTTGCCCCGACACGTATCCGGTCAATGCGTGAACTCGAGGATCGACGCGACACCCTCGACACAATCTTCGCCGCCGCGCCGGCCGACCATCGTGGCCTCATCGAGCAGCTTCACACGGGCGGCATGCTGCCGTTCGACGGCGTCGCCGAAATGCTCACCGGCGCGCTCGCCGCCCAAGGCGAACGCCGCCGGTGGATCTTGGAGCACTGGCCCCACGTCGTCGAGTACACCCAAATCGTCGACACCATCGACCGCGGTCTCGCCGGACCCGACACCGCCAGCATCATCGACACCCTCACCAGCGCCTCGAACAGCCACCTGGTGCGCGCGGCGATCGACGGGGAGCCGTGGCTGGTCACCCTCGCCGCGCAGCTCACCGCCACCGACACCAACAGCCCGACCGCAGGTGTAGTGCAGCTGCTCGGCGACGTCGCCGGCTACCGACACCGCTGGGAGATCACCCACCCCGATCCGCTCGGCGTCGCCGCACGCAACCCCGAACAAGCCGCCGAACGGCTCCTGTTGTCGATCGCCATCGACCACGCCTACGACTGTGCCCAGCCCGACCGGACACTCAACGTGGACGGGGTCGAGCGGGATGAACTCACCCTCGCCTCGTTCGATGACGGACTCAGCTGGTAGCAATCGCTCAGGGATGGCGCCACCGCCGTTGTGCGACCACCGACGACGTAGCACCCAAGAACGACGAACACTGTCAACGGCGGTTCCTGTTGCGCTTCTTGGCATCGACCAGGATGTCCGCCACTTCCTTCGACATCGTGAACACGGTCTCGGAGCCCTGCGCCGGGTCGGTCTCGTCGATGAACCGACCGTACTGGGCCCAAGGCAGGTTGGACTCACCGTGACGACTCGAGGCACGCTTGCCCATCCCACCAAAGATGCCCGACAAGGACTTCGCGCCCTTGTCCAACTTGAGGGCATCGGCCATCTGTCGGCTCGTCACTTCCTCGTCAGAGTGGGCGGCCAGGAAGTCCAGACACTTGCGCTGCTGCTCGTTCGACTGGACATACAACGTTCTTAGCGGGATGTCGCCCCATGACTCGCTCGTGTATTCGTCGTCCGCCGCCGCCCCAGGGGTTGCTGCCTGTGCCGGGACTGGTGTTGCCGCTGTCGGCTTAGGCGTTCCTGGGGCCGACCCGAGCAGTGTGAAGACCTCCTGTAAACGGTCGAGCGGGACGGGAACCATAACTGTTTCAGTGACCATTTCGTGTACCAATCTCTTCTGTTGTTCATTCGAGGCGGCAGGCCCGACCCGGTGAGACAAGTGTACACCACAAATTACTCACTGTAAACTACGTAGATGATTAGTTTTTCGATCATGTGGATCTGTATCCATTCAGGTCCGTTAGTCGTGAACGTCCGCGCGTTTTTGCTGGCCCCGGAAAGCAACCTGGCCGTGACTGATGGCTCCGTATCGCGTACACGCATGGACCGGACAGCACGCGATCACGGTCCAAGACCGCTCCGACGCGATCGCAGCGTTCCCCTATCCCGCCAGCACCGATCGAGAACCGCTCGCAGGAGCCGCGTGTTGATCGACTGCCAGCGTGGCATCCGATTCTGGCGAGCCGCTCCAATGAAGGAACTGGTGCCGTGAACGACCTCGCAAGCTCAAGGCCGGTGTGCTCGAACGCGGCACCTAGGGGAGTTCGGCAGCGAAGCCCAGGAAGCTCCGGGCGAGCTGATCGATGAGTTCGCTGCGGGTGACGGGACGTCGCATGCGTTTGGCGGTGAGCGCGTCGATGACAGCGTCGATCCCGTTGGGTTGGTCGACCAACAGCCGCTGAGCGAACTTGTCGCCGGTCACGGCCCGCAACGGCCCGCCCAGCGCGTTGATCTCTCGTCGCAGGCGTCGGTCGTTGCTGACAACCAGATCGGCGCTCTGCGCGAGCGCCGTGGCAACGACGTGGCGGTCCTTGCGGTTCACGGTCGCCACCGCGGCGGCGGTGACGTCGCCTTGGCCGTGGATGTGATGTGAGAGTGCGGCCGCGACCTGGGCGACCCGGCCCCGAAGCGCGGCCGGGTCGTTTTGAGCGAAATGCTCGACCAGGTTGCGTTCGAGTTCATCGAGGATCGTCGCGGTGACCACCGGCCGGTAGAGGTCGGCATCGAAGGCCGACAGCAGCAGGTCACACGGCAGGATCGGCACCAACACGTCGGCGTCGAGCACCGCCACCAGGGTGGTCATTTAGTTCAGTCGTAGAGCCCGAGCTTCTCGGCGTCACGGGACATCTGATCGAGTACGGCACGGCGTCGGGCGATCATGTCGTCTCGGTAGGCGAGCAGATCCGTCAGCGGGACGCGACGGTGAGACCCGACCTTGCGCGACGCGAGGACACCGTCGTCGATCAGCTTCACCACCGTTGGGCGGGACACGTTCAATACGTTCGCGGCCTGTTGGGTGGACACCTCGCGGGGTGTGCGGACTACGGTCGCGGCGTCACCCTCGGCGACCGCCTCGAGCATCTCGATCAGCCCGTCGACCGTCGTCTTGGGGAACTGCACGGTCGCACCGTTGGGGAGGGTGAAGCGGCTCGGACGGCGGCGCAGCGCCACGAGCGCGTCGGTCGCCAGGTCACGGTCTCCGATTCGCTTCGTCACGATGACAACCCTACCATTAAACGCAGCAAACGCAATAGCTATCGGTTGCATCAAATGAGCGGATCGTCGGGGAGGTCGTCGACGGCGAGCATCGGCGGGGGAAACGACCGGCGTGGGGCCGGGTGGGGCCAGTGGTGGCCGTCGTTGTAACGGTCAGCCATCGTCAGCACCCAGCGTCGCACTGCGAGCTGTGCCTCCACGTTGGCCGGTCCGGTGTGGTGGAGGAACCGTGTGAGGGTGCTGCGCAGCGGGTCGGGGCCTCCCCAAGCGGGTTCGGTCCCGTCGGGCTCGTCGGTGGTGGGGGTGTGCCAGCGGAGGGCTTCTTCGATGGCGTCCCACACGGTGATACCGGGGCGGAGGCCACGGCGGAGATGGTCGACGGCGGCGACGAGGTCGCACAACCAGGTCCCGCCTTCGTCGAGCGACTCCAGATCACTGTCCTCGGGGATGAGATGGCGCGTGTTCATCGGTGGATGGGCTCCAGACGGTTGGGTTCGATCCCGGCGAGGGCGTCGAGCAGTCGGATGGAGTCGAGCTCGACCGACGGGCCGGGCGGTGGCAGCACGGCGAGCAACGCGGCGGCATCGCCGACGCCGACCCCCGTGCCGATCGACGCCACCGCGCGTGCAGGAATGGGGGCGGGGTTGAGCCAGGCTTGGATGCTCGCTTGGTCGATCCCGGCGCCGGTGGCGATGGTGAGGGCGGTGTCGGTGTCCTGGTCGCAGCGGGCGTCGAGGGTGTCGAGCACGAGTCCCGTTTGGGTGCCGGCATCGACGAGGAGAGTGGCGGCCTCGGCGGGCGAGAGTCCGTAGGCCTCCGACGTAGCGGCGAGCTGATCGCCGGTGGCGCCGTGGCGGGCGGCGAGGGTGAGCCCGAGAGCGGGGTCGTCGATCCCGGCGGCGATCCCCGCGGCGAACGCGTCGAGGGTGGGGGCGTGGGCGACGAGATGCCCGGCGACGATGTTGGGGCCGTGTCCGGCGGCGGCCATCGTGCCCGCGGCGAGTTCCCACAGGTGCGGGTCCTCGGGCAGGGCCCGCAGGATGTCTCTGGGTCGGGTGGCCATGATCTCGGTCGCGGTGCAGCCGGCGTCGCGCATTTCTGTCGCGGTCGCGCCGAGCACAGCGGCGGCGTCGGAGTTGGGGAGATTCCAGTGTTCGTGCAGGACCCTGATCGCATCGGCCATCGGGACCCCGACGGTGGGGAGCAGCCCGGCGACGGTGTCGGCGTCGACCCGTTCGGCGTGCAGCACGGCGACAGTCGCGGCGGGGCTGAGCCCGGCACTGGCGAGCAACTCGACCAGTTGGCCGGGCGGGGCGATGCTGAGGCGTTGCCGGTCCTGTTCGTCGAGGCGCGACCCGACCAAGACAGAGAGCTCATGACGGGTGTAGTCGCCGCTGCGAGCGAACGTAGCGATGGTGGTGTCGAGCCGGGCCGGGTCGGCGACGGCGAGGGTCCGCATCGCTCGATGTCCAGCGAACTCGACGGCGTGGCGGGCTTCGTCGACGGTGCGGGTGGAGGGGAGCCGTTCCATCACCCCGGTCGGTGCGTGGTGGACGGCGGGCATCCACCGGCCCCCCGGTCCCGGGATCACGTACAGGGTGACCTGGTCGTCGAGGTGGCGCAGCTCGGCCGAGCTGCGACCCTGACCGGGCATCGGCTCCCACCCACCCGCCACGCCGCCCGGCGACGGACCGGACACGTCGACCGGGCCGGTCAGGGCGGGGTAACGGGTCCGGACCGCAGCGACGGCATCGACCCGGGCCTGGTCGAGGGTAAGGGCGGTGCCGGTGGCGAGCAGCCCGTTCCCGGTGCGTGCGGCTACGTCCTCGAGCCGCCATCCAGCGGTGTCGCCATGGTCGAAGGCGGCGAGGTAGGCGGTCTTGTTCAACCGGAGGTAGGCGCCGTTACCGGCGGCGTGTTCCCCGCGGGCGGCCCACTCGCCGGGGGTGTAGGGGCCGACGGTGACCCACCGTCCGATCGGGAGCTGTTCGAGCGACGCGGCTGGGAGCCGGTGGCGTCGCCCAGCGGGCACGACCCGGTCATCGACGATCTCCATTCGCGGTAACGGTGACGCGACCAGGTCGACGCCGACGACGACACCGAGCCCGGCGGTCAGCTTGCGGGCCGGTTCCAGCACGTCGACGAGATGCTCCCACCGCTCGCGTGGCTTCAACCCGGCCGGGTCGAACCCCGCAGGCCGCTCGGTTGGGGAGAGGCCGACCCGGTCGGCGACCAGCCACGCCACCTGCTCCCGCAGGACCGGGTCCAGCTCGGGGCGTTTCGACGACCGCCGCAACCGTCCCGCGGCGTCGGCGAGCACCCGGTGGGCGTCGTCGGACTTCGGCAGCCGTCCGCGCACTGTGGCGGTGGCGACCTTGCGGGCCGCGGCCAGGAACTCGGTGTCGGCGTGTGGGCCGGTCAACATCGCCGGCAGCTCAGCGGGCCTGAGCGCGTCGGGTGCGGGTCGGCGGGCGAGTTGGTCGACGGCGAACACGGGGCGCCACTCCCATCGCTCCACCGCGGCCCGGGTCGGCCGGGACCCGCCGACGTACGGGTCGGGTTCTGTCCCGCCGGTGGTGACAGGCACCCGGACCGGGTATCCGTGCTCCCCGGCCCGCACCGCGCAAGCCCGGTCCTCATGGGTGGAAGGGACCAGCCGCCACGTCTCCACCCCGGCGACCGGACCGTCGGCCCCGTACGAGGCGAGGAGCATCTGATTGCGGGCCGAGTAGTCCAGCCATGACTGGGTCGCGACGAGCGTGTCCTCCCATGCGGCCGGGGTGGTGAGCGACGACGCGGCCCACCGGTCGAGATGGGCGGCCATGTCGGCGAAGGTCTCGAAGCTGATCCGCTGGGGCTGGCGTGCCATACCGGCGACGGTGACAACACCCACTCCCGGAACTACTCCCGGACTTGCTCCCGGGCTAACTCCCGAACGCGGATCAGGGTCCGTACCTGACCCCAGTCCCGGCCATCAGGGTCGCGCCCGCGGGTGGCGATGGCGAACCGCCCACACAGTCGGCCAGCTGCTCACGTACCGGGGTCGAGATCAGCCGCCAGAGCCACATCCGACGGTCGGGTTCGGATGCTGCCCGCGCGCGGCCCGGGTGATGCCACACGCTGCGCGACGTGGATCTGCTGACTGAGATCGCTGTCGAGCGTCGGGCCGTGGCCGACATGCTGGAGTCGTTGACCGACACGCAATGGGACACGCCGACACTGAGCGCTGGTTGGACGGTGCATCACGTTGCCGCTCACTTATGCATGCCGTTCCGCTACTCGCTACCGAAGATCATGTGGCGGATGGTCAAGGCGAGGGGTGACTTCAACAAGGTCGCTGACCAGGTCGCTCAGGCCGACGCTGCCAAGCTCTCGACCAGCGAGCTCGTCGAAATCATTCGCCGCAACGCGGACCACAAGTTCAAGCGGCCCGGCGCTGGCTACGACGCCCCGCTCAGCGACATCGTTGTCCACGGTCTCGACATCCGCCGGCCGCTCGGAATCGAGCGGGACATCCCCGCAGAGCGGATCAGCGTGGTGCTCAACTCTGCGGCGGGGCCGAAGGCCCGGAAGTTCTATGGCAACGATATCTCCGGGGTGACCTTTCGGGCGTCCGACACCGGCTGGACTCACGGCAGCGGTCCCGAAGTGACGGGCCCGGCGCAGGACCTCGCGCTGTTCCTCTCCGGCCGGAACGCCGGTCTCGACCGCTGCAACGGCGATGGTCTGGCGGTGCTCAAGTCGCGCTGATCTGCCATGGCCTTGCCGGGTGATGCGGACTTGACCGCCCCGGGCGCTGGCGATGTGTAGGACCGAAGTTCGATGGTGATTCCGACGGGGTCGGGTACGTAGGGCGATGTGCCGTGCACCAATCTGGGTTACCGGGCGTTCGAGTTCGAGTCTCTCGAACTCGCTGCTCGCGTATCGACCTTGGTCGGGGCGATGTCGAGACGGAAGTGGTCGAGCCGGTCAGCGTGGTGATCGCCGGGAAGCGGGTCCATGCGACGGGTTGGCTATAGGCAGGCGGGGTGGCAGCGGATCACGGTCCGTCCGCCGAAGCTGACCGTTGTCCCGGCCCCGACCGGGAGCCGTGCTCCGCACCGTTCGCATACCCCGGCGACCCGGTTCCGTTCGATGGGTTCGTCGAGGGTGTGGGCGAGGTCGAGTTGTCCCTGCCCGCGATCGGCGGGCCGGGCGGGTCGGCCATGGGCGGCACCGTTGGCTGAGGGTCGGTCGTCGCGTTGGCCGCGGGGTTTGGGGAGGTTGGCGACGGACTCGGCGACCACCGTCGGGTCGAGCACCGGCTCGGGTGAGGTTCCCTGATGGGGCCACACCGGACATGTCCCGGCGTCGGGCGGGGCGATCGGCTTGTGATCGGGGCCGGTAGGGACAAGCTGTCGAAGGTCGTGGTCTTCCCACCAGCGCACCAGCCGCAGGTGGATCGGCGGCAACGTGCCGTGGATCAGGACGGCTTCTTGGCGGCGCATCTGGCGGATCACGTGGGCAGGGAGCAGGTCCTCGCGCTGCACATGTTCCGAGACGGTCTTGCGGCCGCCGCCGGTGTCCGCGGACCAGCCGCGCTGGGCGACGTGCTCGGTCCCCGCGACACGGGACACGTAGTCGAGGGTGGCCGGGTCGTCGGTGCCGGAGAAGATCACCTTCGAGCGGTGCCCGCCGAGGACGGCGTCGGCGAGGGTGCCGTAGCGGTGGGTGATCTGGGACTTGGATTGCCAGCCGGTGAGGAACATGCCGCCGAGCCCGGCGATGGTGGACACCTCTTCGGGGAGCCATTGCAGTTCGAGCTGGCCGGCTTCGTCGATCACGATCAGCAACGGCTTGGCCAGGCGGCGTCCGGCGATGTCCCATGCGTGGATCTGCTCGCGGAGGTCACCGAGCAGTCCGCCCAGCACCGGCGCGAGGCGGGCGAACTCGGTCGACGGGGCCGTCAGGTACAGGGTGTTGGACCGGCCGGGTTCGCCGTCCATGAGCCAGTCGAGGTCGACGTAGCGGGGTTGGTGGGGTCGGATCTCATCGGCCCAGTAGAAGGCGCGAGGATCGAGCGACGCCGAGTGGGCGACGGCGGGTTCGGTCCACGCCTCGAACGCCAGCCGGGCGGTCGCGTAGATCGAGGCCCGGATGCGGGGGTCTTCGCCCTCGAAGGCCATCAGCTTGGTCATCGCGTCCTTCGCCAACAGCCGCACCTCCAACGGTTGGGTGTCGGCGAGACCGAGGCGGACAAGCTCGTTGACGGTCGGGTCGGTGATCCCGATGTGCATGTACGCCCACGTCGCCAAACGTCCGATCGTCAACGGCTCCCGCCTTCCACCGTCGATGGCAGCGACGAGCTGCGACAGTCCCGCCAACGACATGTACGCCGAGGTCAAGGTCTCACCGTGGGAGGCCCAGAAGTCCCCGCCGGTCACCCCGTTGCGGGGGATCGCCTGCGCCAACGCCCGCCCGGCACGCGCCGCGCCCGACGTTGTGGTCACGTCGCGCAGCGGCGTCCATCGTGCCGTCGGGAGCCCGGTTACCCCGCCGGGGTCGAACACCGCCAACTCGCCCCGTCGGGCTCGGGCCGCGGCGGTCGTGTCGTACAGGTCGCGTTTCACTGACAGGGCGACGACGGGGCCGTCCCAGCCGATGATCCCCGCCGAGGCGAGCACGGTCTTGCCGGACCGGGTCGGTCCGATCAACGCCACCGACCCCCGGTCCCCTTGGCGCAGTGTCGCCCGCCGCCCTTTGGCCGGGTGGCGTTCGCGGTCCTCGGTCGCCAACATCGGGCCACGCGGAGCGAGACGCCCGAGGAGCAGCCGCCCCGTCGGCGGCACCGAACCCGGGACCGTCAACGGGCGGACATCACGCGGGCGGGCGACCCGGGCGTCGGCGGGGACCCCGAACCGCGACCGTGCCGGTGACGACCAGCGCCGCCACAACAACACCACACCGGTCACCAGCACACCGACGCCAACCGCGGCGACGAGGGTGCACGCCCAGTAGAGGACGGGGCCGGGCAGTCCACCGGCGTGCTCGCCCCACGCCGCGGCCGGGTCACCCGGAGCCGACGCCAAACGACCGGTGACCCTCAACCAGTCGCCGATCCCACCCGACACCCACCCGCCGGTGAGGGTCGCGGCGAGCCATGCGCCGGCGAAGGTCACCGCCGCGACCGAGACGACAAGGCCGCCGATGACCGCGACGACGACCTCGAACCCGCCCGACGGTGGTTCCTGACGGGTCTGGGGCGTGCCCATCACCGCACCCCTGCCATGACCACGCGTCGGGGCGGTCGGGAGTCCCGACACGAAATCGGGCACAACTCCGGGACGAACACCGGGCCCAACTCCGGGACCGGTCTTTCAGACGCTGCTTCCAGCACCCCTGCTGCTGGAAGGAGCAACCTGTGAACCCCTACCGAGACCTCGACGCCGCCTACCAACAACTCGCCCGACACCCCGCCAACCGGACGATCCCAACCGGACACGGCGGCAATCTCGACGCGATCGTCGCGACGATCCGACACGACAAACCCGACAGCGGCCCGTCCGACCAGACGCTCCGAGCAATGATCGCAGCCGGGCGCACCAACCCCGACGCGGTCACCGTTGTCCTCTACGCGCTCGCCCCCGAGTTGCGGGCCCGGGTTTCCCGCGCCGCCACCGACGAGTACCACGTCGACGTGCTCGGCGACCTCGCGCTCGTCATCCTCGACAGCGACCTCGACCGACCCGGTCTCGGCCATCGGCTCGTCAACCGAGCCCACAACCGGACCTGGCGCAGCGCCGGCCGTGTCCGCACCCGCGGCGTCCTCAACCTCACGACGATCGCGCCGTGCCCACCCGATCGGCTCGGTCGTCTCCACGACAAGCAACCAGCCACCGGCAACGATGTCGCCGACACGGTCGTCGACCGCATCGACCTCGCACGGTTCGGCGCTGCGGTCGAGACCGCGGTGGCCAACGGACTGATCCCGCCCGAGGTTTGGGCCGCGTACCGCGACCACCGCCTCCGCCGAGCCGTCACCGGCCTGCCGCCGAGCAGCAGCCGCGAACGGGTCGCCGCCCACCGCGCCGCCCGCCGCCTCGCCCCCTACATCGACACCTACCTCGGCCTCCACGCTGCATGACCCACCCCTGGAGATCGGGCGGTTACGAACCCTCGGACTCCATGTTCTCCAGGTGCCGGCAGATCGCTCGCGTGGTGGCCTCGTAGAACAGC
>JAYURF010000534.1:0-3235 GCA_043756365.1 Acidimicrobiales bacterium | reverse complement strand
TTGGATCGACCCGCCGCGCCCGGCACGGCCGGCTGCTGCCGACAGCGACGAGGGGGGCCCACTCGTTGGCGACCCACTCGTTGGCGACCCACTCGTTGGCGACCAGGTCAGACGGCCGTCGACCTCGGGGCGAGCGACCAGCGGATGACCTCGGTGATCGCCCTGCCCGCGGGGCGGACGAGCAATGCTTCGCTGACGGGAAGCAGCGGGAGCCGGAGCGGCCAGCGAGTCCACGCCGGCAGTAGTGCGACCGCGGCTCCGGCCAACATCGCGTACGGGGCGCGGGCAGCGAGCGGGAGCGGAGGTTCGAACAGCAGGAACCGGGCAGCTTCGCGGGCCTCCGGTGTGCTCACCATCTCCGGACGGAAGTCGCGCAGCTCAAGGCGTACCTCGGCAACCGTGGTGGGCGGTTCGAACACCCCGAGCTTGCGGGCGATCACGGCCATGTCGGCCACGTACTGGTCGGCCTGCTCCGGCCCGAGCGGCGCCGAACCGTAGCGCCGGTAGGCGGCGAGAAAGCTGTCGACTTCGCACACATGCACCCACCGCAGCAGGTGCGGATCGTTGGCCGAGTACGGCCGCCCGTCGGACGCCGTGCCCCGGACCCGTTGGTGGACGGCACGCACCGTCTCGATTGCTTGTTCAGCGGCCGGCGCCGGCCCGAACGTGGTGGCAGCGAGGAAATCGGCGGTGCGCTGCAAGCGGCCCCACGCGTCGCTGCGGTAGTCGGAATGCTGCGCTACGCCGGCCATCGCCAAGGGGTGCAGCGATTGCAGCAGCAATGCCCGCAGCCCACCGACGAACATCGACGCGTCGGAATGAATGGCGCGGATCGAATGATCGCCGGGGAACCACCGTTGCCCCGGGGCGGCCATGATCGCATGAGCCTTGGCGTCGGGTTCATCGCCGACGACCCGCGACCGGATCTGCGCGGCGACCCAGTCGCGCACTGGCTCGAACGTTGTCGAAAGGGCTTTCGTTGCCGCCGCCGGCGGGTTCCGACTCGTCATCGCCTGGTCACATCCGCGGGACGACGATGAACGCGATCGTGGCCAGATGGCATCCGGCACCGGCCACGGTGAACAGATGGAACACCTCGTGATAGCCGAACACGGTGGGCCACGGGTCGGGACGGCGCAACGCATAGACGACAGCCCCAACCGTGTAGAACATGCCGCCGCCGAGTACGAGACCAAAACCGGTTGGACCAAGACCGGAGTACAGCTGCGGAAAGGCGACCGCAGCCGACCAGCCGACCAGGACATAGATCGCGGTAAACAGCGATCGCCGTACCTGATGGGGCATCCATTCCAGTGCGATCCCGGCGGCCGTGCCACCCCACACGGTCACCAACACCACCGGCCGCTGCCAGCCGTGGAGAGCCACAATCGCGATCGGGGTGTAGGCGCCGGCGATCGCCAAGAAGATCATCGAGTGGTCGAGGCGCCGCACGATCGACAGCGGCCGCTCGTTCCAGCGGAAGCGGTGTAACAGCGACGACACACCGAACATCAACAGCGTGCCGACCAGGTACGTGAGCAGCAGTGCTCGTTCGCCGGGCGACGACGGCGTCGCCGAAACCATCACCGTGCCGAGTGTTGCCACGGTCGCGAAGGCGACGACATGCGACCATCCTCGCAACAGTGGTTTGACGTCAATGACCTGCACAATGACGACGGTACCCCGTATCAGCGGTGATGTGACCTCACCCTGGCGTTAACAGCAAGAGGCCCCGTCCACATCAGAAGGACGGGTGGTATTTAGGGCACGGGTGCGAACTCAGGCGTCGATGGCGTGGGCGCGCAGGTCGGCCAGCGAACTGTACTCGAGCGCCGATAGGTGGCAGGCCGCGAGACGCACGTTGGGTGCAGCGCCCGCTTCGAACGCTTCTTGCCACCGGGCCGCGCACAGGCACCACTGATCGCCGTCGCTCAGCCCGGCGAAGCCGTACTGCGGCATCGGCGTGCTCAGGTCGTTGCCGGCTGCTTTGCTGAACGCCAGGAACTCCTCGGTCATCACGGCGCACACCACATGCATGCCGGGATCGTCGCCGCGATTCTCGCAGCAGCCGGTGCGGTAGTACCCGGTGATCGGATCGAGTGAGCACGACTCCAGTTCGGTGCCGAGGACGTTTCGTTGACCCATGTCGTTATTGGAGCACATTGGTGGCCCCGGTGTTCAGCGCGTGTCAGCTCACGTCGACGTGCAGGGCTCGCCCGATGCTGTACGTGACCACGCAGGCGAGCAGCAGGATGGCGACCTGACGAAACGCGGTCCACGACCGGCTGCGTTCGGCGAAGCGCCCGATGGTCCAACCGAGCAGTGCCGCGGCAATCACCCCGAGTGTCACCGACGCTGCGGTGGCGGCGGTTCCTGTGCCGATGAACCACGGGATGACCGGGAGGGCTGCGCCGACGACGAAGCACAGAAACGACAGCGCCGCCGCCTGCCACGCGGACGGGAGGCCGCCCGAGTCGATGCCGAACTCCTCGCGGGCGTGTACCTCGAGGGCCCGGTCGGGGTCGCGCATGACATCGGCCGCAGCCCGCTGTGCGGTACCCGGTTCCATCCCGTGGTCTTCGTACATCAGCGCCAGCTCGCGCTGTTCGGCCACGGCGTTCACGCCCAGTTCGTGGCGCTCCACCGCCAGTTCGCGCTGGACGAGCTCGTTCTGGGCCGAGATGCTGATCCACTCGCCGGCAGCCATGCTGACGGCACCGGCCATCGCCCCCGCCACCCCGGCCAGGCGAACCACGCTCGATCCCACGCCGCTGCCGGCGAAACCGAGCACCAGCAAGACGTTGGAGGTGAGCCCATCGCTCATCCCGAACACCGCAGCCCTGGCCAACCCACCCGACACCTGGCGGTGGCCCGGGTGAACCTCCGCCCTGCGTCTCACAGTGTGACGACTCATCGCTGGACAGGGTACTGGCGGACACGGACGTACCGATCGCCACGAGTCAGCGGGGGTGGCACACTGGTGAGACCATGCAACGCGACATCGGCGTCGCGTCGAGTTGGTCGAAAGTCGAAGGAACAACATCGATGGGGATCATGCATCCGACTCGACGGGTTGGCGACGAATGGCTCGAGGCGGTACGCGACGCGCTCGGGCCGCGCTGTGACGTTGCCGATCGATTGGAGGACTCGCTGCCGGCCGGCTACGACGAACTGAACTATCCCGGTACCGCCGCAGTCGATTTGCCGGTCGTGGTCGATCTCGCCGACTCCGGGG
>JAYURF010000533.1:0-3236 GCA_043756365.1 Acidimicrobiales bacterium | reverse complement strand
GGAAGCCGAGCGCAACCGTGACGCTGTCGTGAGCTCGAAGTTCCCGTTGGCCTATCCGGTATCGATCGGCACGATCACCGCGGGCGACTGGGCGTCGTCGGTGCCCGACCTGTTGGTGGCCGAGGGGCGCTTCGGCGTGGCGCTCGACGAGCCCCCCGAGGTTGCTCGTGAGGCGCTCGAAGCGGCGGTGTCGCGGGCGTGTGCGGCCGACCCGTGGTTGTGCGATCACCCGGTGACGGTGGAGTGGTGGGGCGGGCAGTTTGCATCGGGCCGGCTGCCAGACGGTACCGGCCTGCTCGAGCAGATGAGCGCCGCGCACCTCGCCGTGAGCAACACCAAGCAAGACACCTGGGTTGCGCCGTACGGTAGCGACCTCCGCCTGATGACCGGCATCGGCGGAGTGCCCACCATCCAGTACGGCCCGGGTGATGTTGCACTCGCACATGGTCCCGACGAACACGTGGTGCTCGCCGACGTGCTCACCACAGCACGCGCGCTCGCGTTGTTGGCGCTCGACATCTGTGGGACGGCCTGACAGCTTCGCGTCAGGCGGGTGAGCCGAACTGGCGGTCGCCGGCGTCACCGAGGCCGGGGACGATGAAGGCCGTATCGTTGAGCCGTTCATCGACGGCTGCGGTATAGATCGCGAGGTCGAGTCCGGCCGCTTCCAACAGGGCGATCCCCTCCGGAGCGGCGAGTACGCACACCACGATGATCGTTCCGGTGGCACCCCGGTCGAGTAGCAGCGCACACGCATGGGCGAGCGATCCGCCGGTTGCCAGCATCGGGTCGAGGACGATGCATTGCCGTCCGGCCAACGTCTCGGGGAGCTTGTTGACGTACGGCTTGGGTTGGAAGGTTTCTTCGTCGCGGGAGATGCCGATGAAACCGATGTCGGCATTGGGCATCAGTTCCTGGGCGGCGTGAACGAATCCCAATCCGGCACGCAGCACGGGGATCACGACTGGCTCCGCAGCCAGTACCCGCCCGTCGGTTTCGGTCAGCGGGGTGGTGACCCGGACCGCTTTCGTCGGCAGCGACCGGGTCGCCTCGGCGAGCAGCAGCGACCCGATCCGCTCGAGCTCTTGGCGGAACAGGGCGTTGGGGGTGGAGGCATCGCGTACCCGCACCAACGCGTCGGCGATGAGCGGATGATCGACATGATGAACAACGACAGGCATGACGTCGAGTGTGCCAGACGCGGACGCAGTCCAGCCAGGGAGCGGTCAGGGCCGGGTCAGATTGCGCCGAGCGTGGCATCGGCGCGCAGCAGCGCGTAGCGGGGTTTGATCAGCCCGTTGATGATCCGCAGCCGTTCGGGGAACGGGGCGAACGCGCTCTTCATTGCGTTGACGGTGAGCCACTCGAAATCGTCGAGGCCCCAGCCGAACGCGTCGTTCAGTTCGGCAAACTCGTGCGTCATCGACGTGGCACTCATCAGCCGGTTGTCGGTGTTGACCGTGACCCGGAAGCGGAGCCGGCGAAGCATCCCGATCGGGTGTTCGGCGATGGATGCGCAGACGCCGGTGCCGACGTTGGAGGTGGGGCACAGCTCGAGCGGGATTCGGCGATCGCGCACGTACGCGGCGAGGCGGCCGAGCTGTTCCTCGCCCCGTGCGCCGGTGATGTCGTCGACGATGCGCACGCCGTGGCCAAGCCGTTCGGCACCGCAGAACTGCAACGCCTCCCAGATGCTCGGCAACCCGAATGCCTCTCCGGCGTGGATGGTGGAGTGGAAGTTTTCGCGCTGCACGTACTGGAACGCGTCGAGGTGGCGGGTTGGCGGGAAGCCGGCTTCGGCGCCGGCGATGTCGAAGCCGACCACGCCCTCCTCGCGCCAGCGCACGGCAAGCTCGGCGATCTCCAGGCTGCGCGCCGCAGTGCGCATCGCCGAACAGATCGCGTAGATCGTCAAGTCGGTGCCCTGCGAGCCGGCCCGGAAGCCGTCGAGCACGGCCTTCATCACCTCGTCGAGGGTGAGCCCCTCCTCCATGTGCAACTCGGGAGCGAAGCGGACCTCGGCGTACACGTTGCCGTCGGCGGCCAGGTCGCGGGCGCATTCGAAGGCCACGCGTTCGATCGCATCGCGGTGCTGCATCACCCCGACGGTGTGGGCAAAGGTCTCCAGGTAGAGCACGAGATCGTTGCGCTTGGCGCCGCGGTTGAACCACGCGGCGAGCTCGGCCACGTCGGTGCTCGGCAGCAGTTGATAGCCGTACTCCTCAGCCAATTCCACCACCGTGGCCGGGCGCAAGCCTCCATCGAGGTGGTCGTGGAGCAGCACTTTGGGCGCGGCGGTGAGGGCTTCACGGTTCATTGGGCGGACACTTCCAGTTCGGCGGTGTGGCGTTGCAGGCTGCGCAACGGGAAGTCGGCGGGACGGCGGATCCAGTTCCAGTCCGGGTACGTCGCCGAGGCGTCGATGCAATGCAGCGAGTAGGCGTGGCGGCTGACCGGCGAGCGGTTGACGTCGCTCCAATGTGGCAACAGCCCGTGCAGCACGACCATCGTCCCTGCGGCAACCTCGAGCGGTGCGAGCGTTGACGGGTCGGGCAGCGGCGTGGTGTCGAGCTCGTCGAAGCGTGTGCCGTCGTCATCACCGGTCGCGCCGGTGCGCCGGAACACCGATCGCAGCGGTGTGCGGTGCCCGCCGGGCATCGCCCACAGGCAACCGTTGTTCAGGGTGGCGTCTTCGATCGCGAACCAGAACCCGGTGACCGGCTTCGGCTCGGTGTACAGGAACGTCGCGTCTTGGTGGCAGCCCACTTCGCCGCCGATGCGGGGTTGCTTGAAGATGTACATGCTCTGCAGAGCGAGGGCGTCGGCCATCCCAAGATCGGTGGCGATACCGGCGAGCGTGGGGGTGTAGGAGAACGCTTCGAACGCCGGATCGAGGTCGTGCATCGCATGACCGATCTTGTTGATGCTCAGCTCCTTGCTCTGGCGGAGCGTGCCGTGCTCGTCAAACGCGTCGGCTTCGAAGAAGCACCAGGTGCCGCTACCCGATGCCAGAAACTCGCCGTTGCTGACCCGCTCCTGGTTGCTCGTGGTGAACACGGTCTGGCGCTCGGTGGGCACGAAATCGTTGACGATCGCCTCGGCCGCAGCTCTCAGCGAAGCGCACGCCTCTGGCGACGCCGCGTCGGGTACGACCAGGAATCCGTCGTCGTCGTACCGCTGGATCTGTTGCGAAGTCAGCATCTTACCCATCGCCACAGCGTAGGCCGGGGCCTGCA
>JAYURF010000532.1:0-9123 GCA_043756365.1 Acidimicrobiales bacterium | reverse complement strand
GGCACCCGACGGCTCCCTGGCCGAACCGAACCACGGCTGACCGATCTTGGGCAGCAGCACGTTGTCGGGGTCGAACTGAGCCCCCGCCATCGTGAACGTCGGCGGTGCGATGACGTTGCCGAATTCGGCCGCCTCGGGCGAACTCGGATCGGTGTAGACGGGGTTCTCGTCGCCGATCGCACGGGCGAACATCAGGATGTGACTGGCTTCCACGGGGAACCGTTCGACGGTCATCTCGCGCTCCGTTCGTAGATCTGGACTCTGCGTTGATCCGGCACGAAATGTGGCGTCAGCCTGCGCCCGGACTCGCGACCGTACCTGACACCTGTGTCAGAATGCGAGCCAGCAGCCCACCGAACTTAGAGAAATACTCCGGCACAGCGCCGAATCCGATCTGTACCCGATCGGAACCCGATCAGAAAGAGGATCCGATGGACCTCCGTCTCGCAGGCAAGCGCGCACTCGTCACGGGCAGCAGCTCGGGCATCGGCACCGGAATTGCGAAGGTGCTCGCAGCCGAGGGTGCCCTCGTCGTCGTTCACGGCCGAAACGCCGAGCGAACCGAACGGGTTCGAGCCGCGCTCGAGGCATCCGGAGCGCAGGTGGCTGCGACGCTCGGCGACCTGGCGACCGACGACGGCGCTTCCGCCGTGGGCGAGGACGCCCTCGCCGCGTTCGGCGGCATCGACATCCTGGTCAACAACGCCGGCGGTGGTGCCGAGGTGGCGAACCCGTCATGGTTCACAACCGACCTGCCGGCATGGCTCGACACCTACCAGAAGAACGTGATGGCGGCCGCCCGCCTCACCCACCACCTCACGCCTGGCATGAAGGAGCGGGGCTGGGGTCGCATCATCCAGATCGGGAGCATGGCTGGCACCATGCCAACCTCTGCGCAGCCCGACTACGCGGCTGCCAAGGCGGCGATGCTGGCAATGTCGCTTGGCCTGTCGAAGGCGCTCAAGGGCACCGGCATCACGGTCAACACGGTGACACCCGGGATGATCTGGACCGAGGGTCTCGCGGACTTCCTGAGGAAGTTCGCCGCCAAGCGCGGCTGGGACGACATCCAGCAAGCCTCCGACTACATCCTCAAGGGCACCGGCCAGACCGTGCTCCGCATCGGTCAGCCCGATGACATCGCCTGCGCGGTCGCGTACCTGGCGAGCCCGGTCGCCGACTTCGTCAACGGGGTCAACATGCACCTCGACGGTGGGGGCACCGCAAACATCTACTGAGCGGCGGCGAGTTGGATGCTGTGCCGGGATCAGCCGGTTGATCCCGGGAACTCGACGAGTTGCCGACGGAGGCGGGAAATCGTGTCGGTGGCGAGCCCCGCCGGACCGAGTAGGTACGCCTCGATGCCGCCGAACTGATCGTCGAGTTGGGCGAGTGTCTCCTCCATCGCCCAACGAGGCGCGCCGAGCACTCCGGCGGCGGCCTCCGGTGCCATACCGCTGTCCACCATCCGTTCGAACGATTCGGTCTGGTGCTCGCGTCGTCGATACGTGGCGGTGAGCTCGTAATCGTCCAGCACGGTTTCGCGTTCGACTCCGAGCGCTTCGAGCAGTAACGCAGCCACCACACCCGTGCGGTCCTTACCGGCGTGGCAGTGGAACATCGCGGGAACACCAGTTTCGTTCGCCAGTCCACCGAACATCGTGCCGATCACGCGGCCCGAGTGCTCGAGCATGTGGCCGTACATGGCGCGCAGCATGCGTTCGCCGGAGCGCTGATCGGTGGCGCTGGCGCGATCGAACGGCTCGATGCCGGCCTCGGTGACCGGTGTCATGATGCACAGCCCGACCGACGCGACACGATTCGGCAACCGCTCGCGTTCGTCGTCTCGCCGCAGGTCGTACACCACCCGTAAGCCGAGCTGCGCGTAGCTGGCGATGTCGTCGTCGGTCAGATGCTGCAGGCCGTCAGAACGGAAGACCTTTCCCCACCGGGTCACGCCGCCGCCGCGGGTGGCGTACCCCCCGAGGTCACGGAAGTTCGTCGCACCGGCGAACGGGAGCCGCCGATCCCCGGTCGCGCTAGTGGAGGTCACAACGCCGACCCTACCTACCGCTGCGACGCGTCGGTCATCGTCGTCCGAACGAACGCGACGAGACCGATCAGAGTCACGCCGGCGAGGGCGGTGGTCTCGGCTGGGCCGATGAGATCGGCGAGCGCCCCGACCACGAGCGAACCGACCACGATGCCGGCACTCAGCACCACGAACCAGATCGCGACCACACGGCCGCGGTACTCGGCACCGGCCCACAGCTGCGTGAGCGACAGCGTGCACACCATGCTCAGCATCAGGCCCACGCCGACCGGGAACGCGGCGACCACCGCGATCCACGTGACCGGCACCGCCATCATGCACAGCGACACCGCCATCAGCGCGAGTGCTCGCCCGAACAACGTCACGCTCGGCGACCCGAACCGGCTCGCCATGAACAGCGCCGCAGCGAGCGCTCCGAAACCGCGCACCACCGTCAGCGTCGCGAACAGACCAGAATCACCGCCGAGGTCCTTCGCCAGCAGGGGCAGCAGCACCTCGATCCGGTAGGCGAACACGGACGCCAACGCGAGCGCGATCAGCATCATCTGCACGTCGTGGTGGCCGCGTAAGTAGGCGACCCCGGCGCGTACTGAGGCGTGCTCCCCCACAGCCCGCGGTCGCTCGATCATCTCGGCCGGGCGGATCGCCGAGATCGCCACGATCATCACCACATAGGTCCCGGCATTCACCGCAAAGCACCAGGCGATGCCGACGGTCTCGATGAGCACCGCACCGATCGCCGGCCCGACGATCAGGCCGATCTGCACGAGCGCACTGTTCGTTGCGATCGCGTTCGGCAACTCGGCGTCGCCGACGAGCTCGTTCATCAACGTCTGGCGGATCGGCCTGTCGAACGTGCCGCCGATGCCGTTCCACAACGCGAGCAGCACGAGCGACCACAGCTCGTCCGCCCCGGCGAACACGAGCGCCGCCAGTGCGACCGCTTGCGCCCCGAGCACGAACTGAAGGGCGATGATCGTGCGGCGTGCATCGAAGCGGTCCGCGATCGCGCCGGCCCACGCCCCGAACAGCAACGACGGCGCGAACAGCGACGCGCTCACCAGACCGACAGCGGCACCGCTACCGGTCCGCTCGAGCACCAGCCACGCGAGCGCGACGTTCTGGAGCCACGTGCCCCCGATCGAGGCCAGCTGCCCGATCGCGTACACGCGGAAGTTTCGGTGCCTGAACGCGGGGAACCGCGCTGGCCGGACCTCTCCGGTCACGTGAGGCGGGGTGAGTCCCGTGAGGCGGGGAAGGCCCATGCGTCAGGTGACGTCGCGAGGCTTTTTGCCGGACTGCATCAGGTTCATCCGGAACGCGTGTGCGTCGGAGGTCTTTTCGAGGATCGACATCACGTCGGCCGAGAGCTGCAGGTGCTGGCGCATGCCCATCTGTTCCCACGCCCGGATCAGCAGCGACTTCGTGGCCATCAGCGTTGACAGCGGTGCCCGGGCGATGTGCTGCGCCATCGATTGCACCGCCTCGTCCAGCTCGTCGCGGGGCACCACCTTGTTCACTAGCCCGTACCGCTCGGCCTCGACGGCACTGAGTGTGCGCGCCGTGTACAGGTACTCCGCGGCCCGCTTGCGGTTCATGAACGTCCACGGCTCGACCATCGTTTCGCCGCCCGGGAACCCGAGGCCCTGCACCAGCGGCATCTGAAAGTACGCGTCCTCCGAGGCGATCGTGATGTCGGAGAGGTACGCCCAGTACGTGCCGCCACCGAGGCAGTAGCCGTGCACCTGGGTGATCAGTGGCTTCGGGAACTCGTAGAACCGCAACGTCGGCCACAGGAACAGCTCGCGGCTGCCGATCCAGTTCGACCCGATCGCCTCGACCGACTTCACGAACTCGGGGTAGGCATCGGGTCCGGCGATCACATGGCCGGCACAAAAGCCCTTGCCGTTCGCCTTCATCGTGACAACCTTGATCGAGTCGTCGTGCTCGGCGAGATCGAGCGCCTCGTCGAGCTGGTGCACCATGTCGCTCGACTGCGAGTTGGCCTTTTCGGGCCAGTTCAGCGTGATGCGCGCCACGGCACCGTCGGTGTCGTACAGCAGCTTGCCCAGGTCGCGCGCCTCGGTCATCGTGTCTCGCTTTCGCTGCCGGCGAGCCGACAAGCCTAAGTTGACGGAAGTGTCAGCTGTGTTGCACAGTAACCCGGCGCACCTCAACCCTGGAGAGCCGCACATGACCTCACCGTTGCCGCCCGTACTGCCGGACGACCCCCTCACAAACTTCTTCTGGGAGGCGGCGCGCAACCACGAGCTACACATCCAGCGCTGCCAGGCCTGTGGTGCCTACATCCACATGCCGCGACCGGTGTGCCGGAAGTGCCAGTCGTTCGACCTCGCAGGCGAAGTGGTGTCGGGCAAAGCGACGCTCTACAGCTACACGCAAACGTTCAAGGCGTTCCACCCGTTCTTCGTCGACCGGGTGCCGTACCTTGTCGCCACGGTGACGCTGCCCGAGCAGGATGGCCTGCAGCTCATGACAAACCTCGTCGGCATCGACGAGGCCGACGTGCAGATCGGTATGGCGCTCGAGGTCGACTTCGAAGAGCTCGCCGACCGTTACGTGATCCCCGTCTTCAAGCCGGCGGTGGCGGCATGAGCCGCAGCTCCGGCCGACGCGTCGCGATCGTCGGTGTCGGCTACTCCGACGTCGGCCGCAACACCGGGCGCAGCGAACGGCACCACGCAGCACAGGCCGCCGTGCGCGCCCTCGACGACGCTGGCCTCACCGCGCATGACATCGACGGGGCGTCCACGTGGGGCGGCGATGCGGTCGACTTCGGGTGGATGCTCGGCTTCAACCGGTTGCAGTGGAGCCTCAACGTCGGTGTCTCGCCGGCGTTCATCACCCCCGCCTATCACGCCGCGATGGCGGTGGCCGCCGGTCATGCCGAGACGGTGATGGCGTTCCGGATCATGATGCAGCAGCCGCCAGCATCGGCCCTCGCAACCGGTGGAGCGATGCTCGGCGAGCCGAGCATGATCGACGCCCAGTTCCGCTGGCCGTACGGAAACTTCTCCCCCACCCAGTGGGCGGGCCTGCTGATGCAACGCTACATGCACGAGACCGGGGCGACCGAGGAAACGTTCGCCACCTTCGCCGAAATCCAGCGTGAGTATGCGCTGATGCATGACGACGCGCTACAGACCACGCCGCTGAGCAAGGAGGATTTCCTCAACGCGCCGTACGTCACCAAGCCGCTGCGCATCTTCGACTGCGACTACCCGTGCGACTCTGGTTCCGCAGTGATCTTCACCACCGAGGAACGAGCCCGCGACCTCAAGCAGCCTGTCGTACTCGTCGAGACAGCTGCGCTGTCGGCGATCCATGACATGAACTTCGAGTTGCTGCCCGACATGGTCCGCACCTCACCGGCCCACTGCGGCGAGCTGCTCTGGAACCGAACCGATCTCACACCTGCCGATGTCGACACCGCCCACCTCTACGACGGGTTCAGCATCATCACGCTGCAGTGGTTGGAAGGCCTCGGCCTCTGCCCACCCGGTCAGGCGGGGGAATTCATCATGGAGGGCAACACCCGCCTCGGCGGCAGCCTGCCCACCAACACCGACGGTGGCGCCATCAACGTCGGCCGCCGCCACGGTGCCAACTTCTGCATCGAAGCGGTGCGCCAGCTCCGCGGCCAATGCGGCGAGCGCCAGGTGAGCAACGCCGAGGTCAGCGTCTGGGCCAACGCCGTCGGCATGTTCGGCGGGGCGATGCTGCTCACCAAGGGCTAGATGGGGGCCGTGTCCTCGAGCCGCCAGCGATGATCCTCGGCGTCAGTGGCGGGGTCGCGGTCGTGACGGCCCCGTTGGCGTCGGTCTGTCGCGGAATCGTGTGTCTGGTGGGTCGTAGTGTTGATGGTGGTCGATCCAGATTCGAGGGGCCGGGCGGCAGACTTCGGGCGTTTTCTCGCTCAGGTTGAGCCCCGTCTTCGTCGTGCTCTGGTTGCTACGTATGGTCCTGTTGACGGGCGGGAGGCTGCCGGCGACGCGTTGAGTTGGGCGTGGGAGCACTGGGACCGGATGGCCGAGGTTCGTCAACCGGTTGCCTACCTGTATCGGGTCGGCCAATCAGCCGTGCGTAGGTTCGGACCGAGATCGTTGCCGGTCGACGTGCTGGCGGCTGCGGCGAAGGAGTTCCCTGAGTTCTCGCCGGAGTTGTGGCCGGCGCTGGCGCGCCTGTCAGGCCAGCAGCGCACGATCGTGGTGTTGGTCCACGGGTATGGCTGGCCGCAGGCTGAGGTGGCGGCGCTGTTCGGAATCAATCCATCGACTGTTCGAGAGCATCTGAATCGGGCGCTTGCGCGCCTGCGACAAGAACTGGTGGTGTCTGATGCCTGCTGACCTGATCGCCCAACTGGAGATTGCCGGTCGAGTTCTCGACCGCGCTGCACCACCGCTGACGTTCGAAGAGATCGAACGCAGGGGCAACGACCGCGACGATGCTGTGCCCGTCGAGCTGCAGCGAGCGAACTTCGGGGTGGTCGATCCGGTGGTGCCGTCCCGACTGAGGGGCTTTCCGGGGGTGGTCGGTGCGGCGGCCGCCGTGCTGCTCGTCGTCGCTGGTTTGACGTTCGTGGGGGGAGGTGACGCCGAGCCGGTTCCCGCGCCGCCAAACACTGCCGGCGTGACGGATTCGACCAACACGAGCGACGACGAGCCCGCGCCGCTGTCTTCGGACGACCCGCTTGCCGATCTGGACCTGCCAGATGGTGCGGTTCCCGACGATCTCGTACTCCGGTTCACATCGCGCCTTGGCGAACAGGGTCAGATATGGGTGTATGACTCTGTCGGCACCGTTCAGGTGTGTTCAGTCCGCCACCTTGATGACTCCACCGGCTTCGCGTGTCTCGATCTTGCCACGTACAACACGGGCCAGGGATGGAACCTCGAAGGTATGCATGACACTGAGCTGCTGTGGGGGCTCACATCGCCATTGAATCCCGTCACGATCACCATCGGAGATGTCAGCGTGGTCTCCGACCGGAACGGCCTGTGGTACACGACCCCGACCGCCGACGCCACCAGCTTCGCGATCACCACATCGACCGGCACAACGAGCTACGACATAGATCCCCCGGTGCCCTCGACGACAGTGTTGACAGACGCCTCGACGTCGGTGCCGTCCAACTCGCCATCTCCCGCGCCCACGACGCCAAACACTGCAGTGGCCACATCGTCGCTGCAGAATGTCGTGCCATACGACTACCCCTTCGCAGCATGCAAGCAAGCGCCGAAGGTGGCAGCGGTTCCTCAGTCCGAGACCTCGATCACTTCATTGGCGGCGGCAAATCTTCGGCCGCTACTGATGGTCGAATCGACGGGCGTGGACTCGACGCTCCGCTCCCCCGCCGGCAGCCTCAGCCACTCCGATGATCTACGCACGCTCGCGCTGAGCGTGGACGCGGCGGGTCCTGACACCCTCCTGGTGTCAGATGACGGCGGGGTCACATGGCTCGATCGCGGCCGGATGAATGACATCGTCGCCACTGCCACATCCGACGATGGGCGTCTGGTGGCCGCCGCATCCACCGACGGCACGTTGTCGCTGTTGAGCAGCAGCCAGGGTTGGACTGCCGCGCCGATCACATTGCCATCGAGCGCCCTCCTTGCCTCAGGCCTCACATTCGACTCGTCGTCCTCTCTGTTGATCGCGACGCTTTCCCAGCGCGTCAACGGAGCAAACGACGAGTTCGCCAACCTGGTCAATGTCTGGACCATGGACATCGCGACCATGACGTGGACACAAGTGACCGACCTGAAGGCCGACTCCGACAGATGGTCGATTTCTACGAGCCCGGTCGTCGACGAATCGTCAGGAGCGCTGCTGTTCGTCGTCGAGTCGGGTCTCGGGAGCGGCGGGCTCGACGACGTGTCCTCCGAGCTCTGGAGTTGGGGTCCTGGTTCGGGTGCGCTGTCGATGGTTGTGCCTGGTCTGCCCCAGACGCTCCTCGTAGCGGCTTCTTCGGCGACCCGGGTGTGGAATGTCGCCGACGAGACCGGCACCTGGCACCTGTTGGCGGAGGACCTCGCATCGTCATCGTTGACTGACCTTGGCTGCGGCCGATCGGTACTTGCATCCCAACTCAACGGCGACCCGGACTACTCGATCCCCGTCGAGTGAAGGTGCCCGAGGACTGACTGTCACACGACCTTGGGCTCTCTGGAGCTCACGCGCACGTCGCGGCGAAGTTTCGGGCGCAACGAAGTTCGGGCGCGTCGAAGTGGGCCCGGGGGGCCGTGTCGATGGGTTCGTGTCCGACGGCGGGTCGGTTACATGGGTGGTGCGAGGCGGGTGCCGTCTTGTCGGTACGTGGCGATGGTGCCGTCGGCGAGTCGGACGACGGTGACGTGGGCGGCGTATCGCCATCGGTTGTGGTGTCCGCAGGCCACTGCCCCGTTGCAGACGTGGGTGACGCCGCCTTGGTGATGCGGGCGGAGGTGATCGATCTGACATCGGCTTGCGCTCACGATGCAGCCTGCGTGGGTGCAGTGGGTGGCGGTCATCAGTACCGCATCACGGACCGCCCCGGTGAACAGTCGTGTGATCGATGTCATCGCGGTCGGGACACCATCAGCACCGCGGAGCACGAGGCGAACCTTGCCCGCGAGCGCAGCGAGGACGGTGTCGCGCAGTGCGATCGGGTCACCGTCGAAGGTATGGCAGAACGCCCGATCGGGCCCGAACGGTGACCGTACGGGCCGGAACGCAGATGTTCCCAACAGCTGTTCCAGCCCATGCAGGAAGCTGTCACCATCGACGACCACGTTGACGACCGTGGCGACCGGACCCGACGGACGTTCCGCCCCGACTGGTGCAGCACCGCCATCACCGGTGCCGGTGCCGCCAGCGTTGTCGGTGCCGGTGTCGGAGCCCGTGCCCGTGTCGGAGTCGGTGTCCGTGTCGGTGCCGGTGTCCGTGCCGGCGCTGTCTTGGAGGTCGGCGTCGGTCAGGGTCGGCAAGGTGACGTGTTGCAACAGATTCTGAAACGCGTCGTACCGGCGCTGGCTGACCGTACGGGCCAGCTTGTCGACCGCCACGTCATC
>JAYURF010000531.1:0-3245 GCA_043756365.1 Acidimicrobiales bacterium | reverse complement strand
GCCGTACGCACCGCCGACGGCTATCACCTCCAGGGGGTGTGGCCGTTCGGATCGGGCTGCGAGCGATCGGACTGGTTGCTGCTCGGCGCGGTGGTGTTCGACGCCGTTGGCAACGAGATCGACCAGGGCGACTTCATGGTGCCCACCTCGTCGGTGACATTGAAAGACGACTGGTTCGTGAGCGGGCTCGCCGGGACCGGTTCGTGCACGATGGTGGTCGAGGGCATCGATGTCCCCGCCCACCAGTTCCTGTCGTTCCCCGGCCTGATCATGGGCAACACCCCGGGCGCCGGCGCGCATGGTGACGATTGGGTACATCGCTGCGCACCCGTACCGGTGCTGACCATCGCGCTGTGCGGCGGTGCGGTCGGTATTGCCAAGCAGGCCCTCGCCGATTTCCCGGCCGTGATCAAGGGCAAGGTGATCGCCTACACCGCCGATCCGCAAGAGCCGCACCCGTTCACCCACATCCGCCTCGGCGATGCGGCCACGCGCATCCGCGAGGGTGAGTCGTTGCTGTACGGGGTGGCCGACGAGCTTGATGCCACCGCCCAGGCCAACGGCGAGGTGCCGTTGCTGCGCCGCGCCGAGATGCGCCTCGATTGCGCGACAGCGGTGCGCCGACTCCTCGAAGGCGTGCAGATCCTGTTCCAGGAGTCGGGAGCGACCGGGGTGCGCACCGCCAGCCCGATCAACCGGGCCATGGCCGACCTGCAAACGATCAACGCTCACGGCTTGTTGAAACTCGAGACCAACCAGGAGATGTACGGCCGCCTCCTCCTCGGTCTCGACCCGAGCACCCCGCTCATCTAGCCGGGGCATCTGACCGGGCATCTAACCGGGCTCCGGTGGCGGGGGTAGAAACACCACACAGGCGGTGGTGGCTGCCACCTTGCGGCGGTGACGTCGACGGGGTCCAATGGATCGGTGCAAGCTGGAATCACGCTGTGGGTGAAATCGGAATGGCGGCGACGTGGCCGCGCGACCATCACGCTCGTGCTGCTGGTCGGCATTGCCGGTGCTGTCGTCCTGACGGCCGTCGCCGGGTCGCGGCGCACGGCGTCGAGCTTCGAACGACTCGCCGCCGAGTCGTTCTCGGCCGACGTCGCCGTCGACGTGGGCGCCGTTGATCCCAGCATCGTCGAAGCGATCGAGCGGTTACCGATGGTGGAAACCTTCGGCTCGTTTACGCTCGTGTTCGCCCTGGTCGACGGCGTCGAGGCCGACCTGGCGATCTGGGCACCCCGCGATGCCCAGATCGGGGTGCACCTCGAGCGGGACCGGATCCTCCGTGGCCGCCGACCGGATCCAGCACGGCCCGACGAGGTTGCGGTCGATGAGGTTGCCGCCGGTGTCGTCGGCGTCGACGTCGGGGACCAGATCACGATCGCAACGATGACGCCTGAGCAGGTGCGCGCCGAAGAGTACTTCCCTGCTCGGGGCCCGCTGCTGCAGTTCACCGTCGTGGGGGTGGTCCGAGGGCCCGACGACCTGGACGCCAGCGCGGACGGCGCCTTCATCACCAGCCAAGCGTTCCTCGACACCGTGCACGGCCAGGTCGACGAGTACACGATCTACCTTGGGGTACAACTGGCCGAAGGTGCTCTCGTCGCCGATTTCGAGACAGCGATCGGGCGACTCATCCCTTCCGGCCAGGAGTACGAGACCATCTCGCTCGATGTGCGTTCACGAGCAGCGAGGGGAACGATTTCCGCAATCGCGCAAGGCCTTGCGTTCTTCGCGCTTGTGGCCGGGGTGGCCGCCTTGGTCGCCACGGGACAGTCGGTCGGTCGCCATGTTGCCAGCAGCCGGGTGGACGCGCGAACGCTTCTGCAGCTCGGTTTCACGCGAACCGATCGGAACCTCGCTCTTGTGCTGATGACGCTCCCCGCGGCGTTGTGCAGCGCGGCGGTGGCATCGGTGACGGCGTGGCTCGCCTCATCGTTCATGCCAATCGGTTTGGCGCGGCGGGCAGACCCGAACCTCGGGCCTCATGCCGATTGGAAGGTGTTGATCGGCGGAGCAACGGCGATCACCGTCGTGGTGCTCGTCGCCGCGTTGGTCGCGGCGACATGGATGACCCGGCCTCGGTCCGACGCGATCCTGAAACCGGGGCCGTCGGCAATGGTCGCGGCGGTCGCAAGGGCTGGCGTGGGACCGGTCGCGGCGAACGGTGTGCGCCTCGCGGTCGACCGACGCGCGCCGGTCCTGCCGGTGCGATCAGCGATTGCCGGCGTCGCCGTCGCGATACTCGGGGTCGTCGCCGTGCTGACCTTCTCCTCCAGCCTCGACCGCTTGCTCGTCTCGCCTCATCGGTGGGGGTACGACTGGGACCTGCTGTTGAACTTCACGTCGGGCGAGGTCGACACCGCGGTGGTGGGTATCGCCGGCGACGACCGACTCACAGGGGTCGCGCGATGGGACGCCGGCTTTTCGTACGTGGAAGGCAAGGGCATCCGCGCCTACGGCCTCGATCCGCTCATTGGCGATATCGGGTTCTCGCTTCGCTCGGGCCGGCAGCCGGCGACCCCGGTCGAGGTGGTGCTCGGTCCGGACACGGCCGACCGATTGGGCATAAGAATGGGCGACCGGGTTCGGGTGGCTGCAGACTCCGCCGATCGATCTGCCGACGACGGCCGGCATTCTGTTGTCGTCGTCGGCACAGCCCTGTTTCCCGACGACGGCTCGGGAAGTTTCGGCGATGCAATTGGGTACTTCGGAGCGGCATTCGAGGAGCACTCGATCGTCCCCGATGCTTTTGAGGCGAACCAGCTCGTCGTCAGGGTGGCGCTCGGTTTCGACGTCGACGACGTGGCCGCGAGCCTCGATGCGGAGTACCCCGAGTCGGTGTCGGGCGAGAGCCGACCCGCACAGCCTGGGCCGGTCGCCAACCTGTCGAGCGTCCGCTCGTTTCCGCCCTGGCTGGCCGCCTTCGTTGCGTTGCTGGGCGTCGCTTCGCTTGGGCACGTGCTCCTCACCACCCTGTGGCGCCGGCGGCTCGAGTTTGGGACGCTCCGTAGCCTCGGACTCACCCCCCGCCAAGCGTTCCTGTGCGTCGTGTGGCAGGCACTCGCGGTCACGCTCCTCGGCCTGGTCATCGGAGTTCCGCTCGGTCTGGCACTGGGGCGACAGGCGTGGTTCGCCGTTGCCAACCCGATCAATGTGGCGCCCGATGTCTCCTGGCCGCACGCCCTTCTCGGCACGGCCATCGTTGCCGCATTGGCCGTCGCTGCGCTCGTCGCGGT
>JAYURF010000530.1:0-9150 GCA_043756365.1 Acidimicrobiales bacterium | reverse complement strand
CGACTTCGGCCGAGTAGGCGGGCATGTACCGCTCGAGGAAGAAGTTCATCAGCGGTGCCTTCGTGTAACCGTGGGCGCCGGCGACCTCCACCGTCGATTCGTAGATGTTCTCCGCGCGTACCATCCCGAGTGACCCGTGGACCTCGATGCGCTGGTCGTAGCCGTAGGTGGCACGCCGCGAGTTGGAGATCTGGGCGATCTTGCCCGAGGCGGTGACGAGGGTGATCGCCGCCGAGTCGACATCGGCAATGGCCGCGATCGCCGGGTCGACCAGCACCGAGCCAACGGCGTGAACCGACACCGGTTCCTCGCCGAGCAAGAACCGGGCCATGTCGAAATCGTGGATCGTCATATCGCGAAACAGTCCGCCAGAGCGCTGCATGTATTCGATCGGCGGCGGGCCGGGGTCGCGAGAGACGATCGTGACCATCTCCACCTCGCCGATCGCGCCGGCGTCGATCTGTGCCCTGACCGCGGTGAAGTTCGGGTCGAAGCGACGGTTGAAGCCGACCATCAGTTGCGCCCCGGTATTGGCGACGACGACGAGACAGTCGCGCACCCGCTGCACGCTCAGGTCGATCGGCTTCTCGCAGAAGATCGCCTTGCCGGCGCGCGCTGCTTGCTCGATCAAGTCGGCGTGCATGTCGGTCGGAGTCGTGATGAATACAGCGCCGATGTCGTCGTCGGACATGATCGCGTCGATCGTCGCCACACGAGCGTCGTACATGCCTGCCAACGACGACGCCGAGTCGGCGAACGCATCGGCAACTGCGACGAGACGAGCGTTCGGCGTCGACGCAATCGCGGCTGCGTGCACCGTGCCGATGCGACCGGCACCGAGCAAGCCGATGGAGAGAGAGCGAGTGGACAGGCGAGTGGACAAGCGAGTGGACACGGTTTCCTTTGTACTGGTGAGGTTTGGGACCTACGTTGTCCTCAGCTGGGCTGCTTCGCCCGGGACGTTCGCGCCGCACGGCGAGCCTTCATCGCTGCGTCCGCTTCGGGAGAACCGTCATGAAACGAGCCGAACCACCGGTCGAGCGGGATCGCCCCGTCGGAGTAGTTCACCACGAAGTACTTGTGGTGGAGGTAGTGCGCCTGACAGTTCGTGGCGAGCATGCGTGTGGAACCGAGTTCGACCTGATCGAATCCGGTGTGCCCCGGCACCGGCGACAACCCGGCGTGAAATGCATGGAACATCGCGTGGATCGGGTGCGAGGGGATGACCCAGTGGACGAGCACGCCGGAGAAGTACAGCAGGTGCTCCACCGGATGCATCGACAGCCCCGACCACGGACCGGGGTTGCGGTTGCGGTGATGCAAGCTGTGCACCCGCTTGTACAGCGGCGGCCAATGGATCATCCGGTGCACCACGTGGAAGTGGAACTCACGCATCAGCGGTACGAGCAACATCAGGGCAACGAACCACACCGGGTTGTCGGCGAAGTCGAGCCAGGGGATGTGGCCGTTCGCGAACATCCACATCGTGATGACCTCGTATGCGGTCCAGATCGGCAGCCCGCTGGCGAGGGTCCACCACATGTTGTCTTTGATCTGGCTGCCGAACGTGAACAGCTCGCTCTCGGCCGAGGGCCACATCACGTTGTACTTGAAGCGCTTGTCCTGCGCCCGCTGCATGTAGAGGCGCAGATGGAACACGCCGTACCAACACACGATGAGCCCGGCGTTGCGCACCATGATGAGTGCGATCCAGCCGACCGACAAGCTACGCATCGTCGTGGCCGAGGGTGTGGCCACGAACCACGCGGCCACTGCGAGCGCGGCATAGAACAGGTTCCACGGAGCGATGTAGCCGGGGAAACCAAACAGCCACTTCAGGTCCTTGGCCAGCCTCGGGGGCCAGGCGAGCAACGGCGCATACTCGACCCGCTGATCCGGCGTCCAGTCTCCGCGCTGGTTACGCGTTCCGTAGGTTGTGTCGTCCATAACACCTCCGAGCATGCTCACGCGCCGTCTACCGCTGGCAACGATTGCAGCATCTGTTGTTCATTGGCAAGTGCAACCACGTCGAGGTCCGTACGCTCGGCCACACGCCGCGACCAACTGACGCTCGGTGAGGAGCACCACCATGACGAACACAGAAATCGACAGCCCCGGCACGTCGACGGCCACTACGACGGCGACGGCGACCGGGCCTGCCCCGACATCGGCGCCGGTGAAGCTCGGGTGGTTGTCGCCGGTGATCGGCAACCGGTGGAGCGATCACCAGCCGATCGTCGTGTATCAGGACCGTCACATCCTCCCCGCCGTCCTGCCCCATTTCGACTCGCTCTGGATCGCCGACCACTTCTACGGCTTCGACGCGAACACCGATCCGTTCATGGAAGCGTGGACCACGCTGACGTGGCTTGCGGCGCGCCACGAGAACGTGCAGCTCTGCCATCACGTGCTCGGTCACGGATACCGGCCGCCGGCGCTCACTGCGAAGATGGCGGCCACCTTGCAGGTGCTGTCGGGCGGCCGGTTCATACTCGGCATCGGGGCTGGCTGGCGTGAACCCGAGTACCTCGCCTACGGCTACGACTTCCCCAAGGCCTCGGTCCGTTTCGCCCAACTGGAGGAGGTCGTCACGATCTGCCGGCTGATGTGGACTCAGGACTCCCCGTCGTTCGAGGGCGTCCACTACCGCATCGAAGCCGCCGCCGCGCCACCGCTGCCCGACCCTGTCCCGCGCATCTGCATCGGTGCGTCGGGCGAGCAGATCGGCCTGCCGCTTGTGGGTCGTCTGGCCGACATGTGGAACGGATCCGCTCGCGGCACCGACTCCGATTGGCTGCGCCGGCTCGGCATCGTGCGCCGTGCCGCCGAGCAGGCCGGTCGCGACCCGGGCGACATCGAAGTGAGCGTCACGCTCGAGCGATCGCTGCCCGAATCCGATGACGATTCGGCCCGCCTGCTCGACGACCTCGCCCACCGGGCCGAGTTGGGCGTGCAGCACTTCGTCATGGACTTCGGTCATCCGCAATCGGCCGAGCCCGTGATCCGCTTCGCCGAACAGGTGATCACCCCGCTCAAGGCGGCGACGTCACACTGACATCATCACATCGGCGGCGTATCGAATGCTGCGGCGAGGCCGGCGAGCAGGCTGCGCCATTCGTCGGGGGCCGAATCCGGCAAGGCGGAACGGATGCTCAAGGCGTCGACGAGGTCTGCTCCGGCACCGCGCAGGCAAGGGGCATCGCCGACGTGGGCCACATCACCGCACACCACCGTGTCGCCGACCCCGAGGACGAACTGCATCTCCGGGTCGGTTGCTGCCACTGCGAAGCGACCGACCGGTGCCAGCCCGAAGCCGATCGCCAACGCCGGGCTGATCGTCGCCGCGTAGGTCAAACAGGTGGCGATCTCGTCGTGTTCGAGCCGACATTCGAGGCCGAGCGGAACGGCGATGTCACGCTCATGGACCCACGAATCCCAGGTGGCGTGGGCGGCGACGAGACGGATCGGGACATGCCCGGCAGGAGATTCGGCGAGCATCGACCAGCTCGCCTCGTCGAGGAGCTCCATCGCCGCGAGGAAGGCCTCGTTCGAGGCGATGAACCGGTCGAACACCTCGGAGTGAGCGAGATCGGTCATCGTCGAGACCATCATCGCCGGGGTCGCGGCCGGATCGAACTGGGCGAGGAACCGGGTCGGATTCCCGGCCACACCCGCCCGGATCGACGCCGTCCAAAATGCGTTCACGCCCACAAGGTGGGCAACGACTCCCTGCACCGACCATTCGGCACATCGGCTCTGAACGAGCCACTGCTCGGCCGGCAGGGCCCCCAGCATCGCCTGCATCCGCCGGCGCTGCCGCACCAGCGGTGCCAACTGCTGCTCGATGGTGCCGGGGATGTCGATGATCGGCGGGCCGTCGTATCGCGGTGAGATCTGCATCGTCGTGACCGTACCGGCTCAGAGGGTCGCCAGTAGCTCGACAGTTCGGAGACGTTGATCGGCGTCGCCGAAGGGCGTGATCTGCAGGTCGGTGATGCCGGCTGCGGACAGCCGGGCGACGGCCGCAGTGAGCTCGCCCTCCGTGCCGAAGACGGCGACATCAGCCGGTGACGTCGCCTGCTCGCGTTCGAACATCGTCCGGTATGCCGGCAACTTGGCATACAGCGCGAACTCGGTGTTGGCCAGATCGCGGGCGGTGTCGTGGTCGTCGGTCAGTAGGAACGGCAAACTGGCGAAGATGCGTGGGGCCGGCAAGGCGGCGGCCACGGCGGCGGCGTTCGCGGTCGGCACCGTAAAGGTTTCGAGCGTGCGCGGCCCGACCATCCACGTGGCCACACCGGACGAGCACGTCGCACCAACGGCGAGCATCAGCGGGCCGAGTGCGGCGATGAACACCGCGGGGCGGGGCAGCTCGGAGCGTGTCGCATCGAGCCGGTAGGTGGTGGACATCAGTTCGCCGTTGAAACGGACGTCTTGGTGTTCGAGCAGTGGGACGAGCACCGCCAGGTACTCGCGCATCCGGAGCGCCGGACGGTCGTAGGGCAGCCCCCACAAGCCTTCCACGACCCGTTGATGCGATGCGCCGATGCCGAGTGTCAGTCGGCCACCGAGCGCGTCGTTGACGGTGAGCGCCTGACTGGCCAGCGCGACCGGGTGGCGGGGAGCGGTGGCGACGATGGCCGGGCCCAGCTCGATACGTGAGGTCGATCCGCCGGCGAGGGCCAGCAAGGTCAACACGTCGGGCCCGTTCGGGATGCCGGGCATCCACGCACTGTCAAATCCCAGCAACTCAGCTGTCTCGATCAGCTCGGCAACCTCGGGCACCGTGGCACCCTGGTTGGCCAGCACCACGCCCTTCCTCATGCGCGCCTGCTCAACGCCCTCCACCGACCGGCCACCTCAGCGGCATGCTGTCGATGCCACGCAGCGTCGAGCTGTTCCAGATCAGATCCGCGCCGGACGCGAGCGAGTAATCGGGGATGCGGTCGTGCCACGTGCGGACCACGGTGCGCAGTTCCATGCGGGCGAGGTTCGAACCGAGGCAGCGGTGTGGGCCACCGCCGAACGCCAAGCTGCGCATGTCTCCACGACGCACGTCGACTCCATCAGCGCCGGGGAGGCCGTCCACATCGGAGTTGGCCGAGGCCAAACTCAACCAGACGAGTTCATCCGTGGCAACCGATTCGCCGTCGATCACCATGTCGTGTGTCGCCCGTCGGCTGACCGACTGGACGGGAGTTTCGAAGCGCAGCAGTTCCTCGATCAAGTCGACCTCGGAACCAGGCTCGTCAACGAGCATCCGCCGGGCTGCCTCGTCGCCGAGGAGGTAGTTGAAGATGCACTCCAGCGAGATCGTGACGGTATCGAGACCGGCGGCCAGCAGCAGGAAACACGTCCGGAGGATCTCGCTGTCGGTCAGCTTCTCGCCATCGATGACCGACTCGGCAAGGTAGGTGATGAGGTCGTCACGCGGATTGACGCGTCGCTCGTGGAGCTCCATGCCGAAGCGTGCGTAGATCTCGCCCGCAGTCGTCGCTTGCAGTTGCAGCGCCTCGTCGGGATCGGCGACCACGTGCTGCGGGCGGATCATGATGTCCTTCCACCGCACCAGCGCGTCGATCTCGTCGAGCGGCAAACCAAGCAAACTCAGGAATGTGGAACAGGGCAGTGGCACGGCCATGGCGGTCGAGAAATCGCAGCCGCCCGACTCGATGAACGAATCGATCAGATCGTTGGTGTGCTGTTGCACCGCGACCTGCAACGTTGCCATCTTCCTTGGGGCGAAGTACGGGTCGAGGAGCCGTCGGTACTTGACGTGCAACGGCGGATCGACGTTCAGCGGGATGATCGGCTCCGTGCTGCCCATGATGCCGGAGAACTCCGACGAGTAGTCCTGCCAGTTGCGCAGCGCTGCTTCCACATCGACGCGGCGGAGCATCGTGCGCGCATCGGTTTCCACATCGCTGTCGAACGGGCATCGGTCGCGTCGCTCGGCGAAGTATTCGCGCGGCTGCGCCGAGCGCTCGTAGGCGAGTCTCTGTCGTTGCTCGTCGGAACCCGGCTGCTCGTCGCGTGACATTCTGACTCCCCTCGTTGGCGAGCCCACCGTAGACGAGCCGACGCTGCACCGGCCACGCCGCCATCGGCGCCATCAAGGAATTCGGACCCGATTGTGTTTGTGGCCCAGCGAAACCCGACACTGGGGCCATGAGCGACTCTGTCGGGTACATCGGACTTGGGCATTTGGGCGGGTATCTCGCGGCAAGCTTGCTTCGCGCAGGGCATCGGGTGACGGTGACCGATCTCAACCCGGCGCTCGCCGACGCGTTGATCGCCTCCGGCGCAACCTGGGCGCCCACCGCAGCCGAGGTTGCTGCAGCATCAGACGTGGTGTTCACGTGCCTTCCGTCGCCGTGGGCAGTCGACGCGGTCGTCACGGGCGCCGATGGCGTGCTTGCCGGGTTGCGTCGAGGTGGGACCTGGATCGACAACAGCACCAACGATCGCAACGAGACGTTGCGGCTCGCCGGACTTTGTGCCGAACGGGGGATCAACATGTTGGAGTGCCCCGTTACCGGCGGGGTGCACAAGGCCGCCGAAGGCGACATCACCGTGCTGGTCGGTGGCGACCATACGGTGTTCGAACAGCACCGCCATCTCCTGGAAGCGATCGGCCAGCCGATTCTGTACATGGGCCCGGTCGGTAACGCGGCGATCATCAAGGTGATCACCAACATGCTCGCGTTCATTCATCTCGTGGCCGCCGGTGAGGCGCTGATGCTCGCCAAGCGCGGTGGCCTCGACCTGGCTGCGTCGTTCGAGGCGATCCGCAACAGCTCTGGCAACAGCTTCGTGCACGAAACCGAAAGCCAGGTCATCCTCAATGGCAGCTACAACATCGGCTTCACGATGGACCTGGCGCTGAAGGATCTCGGTTTCGCATCGGAGTTCGGCCGCGAGTTCGGGGTGCCGTTGGAGGTGGCTGCGCTGGTCGAAGCGACGTTCGTGCGCGCGAAGGAGGCGTACGGCGGGGGCGCGTGGTCATCGCAAGTGGTCAAGCTGCTCGAGGATGCCCTCGGCACCGACCTGCGTGCCGATGGCTTCCCCGAGATGTTGCAATAAACCCGATCCGTACCCGACGCGGGGTCAGGTCCCTTTGTAGTTGAGGATCTGGCTCAGAGTGTGGTCGATGGTGACAAGGTCGCGTTGCGCATCCATCACGGCATCAATGTCTTTGTAGGCGTCGGGATGCTCGTCGAGCAGCGCTCGGTTGTGATCCCACACCTTGCCCTTCATCGCGGTCTCCAACGATTCGTACGACAACTGCCGGACCGCTTCCGTGTGGCCCAGGCGCCGTCCACCTGATCGACGATGCCCACGTCTTCGCCGGCAAACGCGCGGACTGCGTCGAAGATCAGTGAGAGCATCCGCTCGCGGTTGCCCATCGCGTAGTCCTGCGCCCACGTCGGGGCGTCCACCACTCCTGCTGTGCCGTCGACGGCAACTCAGGAACCGCCGAGGCCACTCATGGCCCCTGCCCCAAGCCGGCGGGTACCGCCCGCCGAGATCGCCGCGTGCAGCGCATCGAGGTTGTCCGGAAGCCCGCTCGAGGTGACGTCGAGTCGCGCCGCGATCATCCCGCAACCGATGTCGACACCCACCGCAGCCGGCACGATTTCTCCCGAGGTTGGGATGACCGAACCGATGGTCGCACCCATGCCCCAGTGTGCGTCGGGCATCAGCGCGACATGACCGGCGATAACGGCAAGGCCGCCGTGCGGTGCGTCAGTTTCGCCGCGTTGTTGTCCAGATCCGGCGCCCACGACAACAGATTGCGACCAAGACGTGTAGGGCTCATGCCCGGATGCTCGCACGCCCGCCCGCTGCTACCGAGCGGGATTTTCCGGCCAGAAATCCGGCCAGGTTCAGATCGTGGCGTCGATCGTGGCGATGCCGTACGTGCGAAAGACCGGGTCGCTGGTGAGCACCGCAAGGCCCGTTGCTTGTGCTTGAGCGATGAGCAGGCGATCGAAGGGGTCGTGATGAAGCGGTGGAAGCGACGCGACCTTGACGACATGATCGAAATCGATCTGCAGCCGGGTCAGCCCGGCCTGTTCGACGCAGGCATCGACGAACTGCGCGGGAGGAAGCGGCAGCGACAACCTTCCGAGGGCCCATTTGATGCTGATCTCCCACGCGCAGACGGCCGAGAGGACTAGGTCGGTCGCATCGTCGGTCACCACCGCTCGGGCGAAGCGGCCCAAGCGGTCGCTATCGCTCATCATCCAGAGCCAGGCGTTGGTGTCGAGCAGCAGTCGGGTCATTGGAAGTGCTCGGCGAGTTCCGCCGGGGTGGCATCGAAATCATCGGGGACAGTGAACTGGCCGGCAAACGCCCCGATCCGCTGCGTGCCGGTTCGCACGGCCGGCACCAGTCGCGCGACGGGCTCGCCGCCGTTGGTGATCACAATCTCCTCACCCCCGGCGACGCGTCGTAGCAGGCTCGACAGATTGGTCTTGGCCTCATGAACACCAACTAGGATCATACGACTAAGCTAACAGACTAGATACACGGATCCATGGCGGCTCGGGCGCAGACCTGGATGCGAGGCTCAAACGGGATCGTGGATCCCGCAGGCGGGTGTTGGTGACGTCATCCGCTACGAGCGCGAGTGCGAGCGGGTGGTGGGTGTGGGTGTCCGGGTGGTGGGTGTGGGTGTCCCGGTGGTGGGTGTGGGTGTCCGGTGCTGGTGGTGCTGTTGGGGTGGGTGATGGTGAGTACGCGGTCGTGCGGTGACAGGTGCAGTTTCCAGCCGCCTTCGTGGGCGAGGTGGTGGTGTTTGCTGCACAGGGGGATGAGGTTGTCGATGTTGGTGGGTCCGCCGTTGGTCCAGTACCAGAGGTGGTGGGGTTGGCAGTGGTCGTAGGTGGTGGTGCAGCCTGGTACTGCGCAGGTTGGGTACATGGCGCGTAGGGCGCGGCGCTGTGCGCGGTTGGCGAGGCGTTGGGTTCGGCCGAGGTTGATGATGACGCCGTTGGTGTCGACGATGGCTGGGATGATGTCGGCGAGGCAGGCGTGTCGGCGGAGTGTCTCGATGGGCATCTCGACGTCACCGGTGATGTTGATGCGGGTGTGTGCGTGGGGTCCGTCGCACAGGGTTTGGAGGTCGATCACCACGATGAATTCGGG
>JAYURF010000529.1:0-3247 GCA_043756365.1 Acidimicrobiales bacterium | reverse complement strand
CGATGCTGCGCGCCTACGACGCGCTTCCCGTCGACGCGGTGCCGCTGTACCGGTCGCGGCTGGCCACCATTGGTCAGCCGGTGCGGGTGCATGGGCGTGACGGGTACCTCGATGGGCGGGCGGTCGACGTGGAACCCGACGGGCGGCTGGTGGTGATCGACGAATGTGCGATCACCCATCGCGTCGACACCGGCGATGTCGTCCACCTCCGGCCGCGCCCCGAGTAGCCGCGCCCCGGGTAGGCGGTGCCCGGGTGCCGGGGCCGGCGTGGCGCAGTTCAGTACCCTTCACCTGTGATCCCCCACGAGCCGCAGCCCTGTCGTCGCGCCCCCAGCGCGGCTGGGCGGTTTCTCATCGCCGTGGGGCTGCTCGGGGCGATGGCCGTGGCCGGTGCGGCCGGCACGCTGGCTGCCGCATCGACCACGATCGACGGCATCCAGCGGGTCCCGGGTGTGTCCGGCGTGCTCAGCCCGCCGAGTGCCACCGTCGAGAACTTCCTGCTCGTCGGCTCGGACAGCCGCGCCAACAGCGACCCGCTGTCACCCGACTATGGCGGCATCGGTAGCGAGGCCGATGTGCAGGGCACCCGCAGCGACACGATCATGCTGCTGCGCCGCGACCGGGCGACCGGCCAGGCCGCACTGCTGTCGATCCCGCGCGACCTGTGGGTCGACATTCCCGGCCGGGGCAACAGCCGGATCAACTCGGCCTACAACGCTGGCAGCGACGGGAACGGGCCCGCGCTGTTGGTGCAGACCGTGCAGAGTGCGCTCAGTCTGCCCGTGCACCACTACGTCGAGGTCGACTTCTCCGGCTTCAAGGAGCTTGTCGACGCGGTCGGCGGAGTCGAGATCTGCGTGCTGTACCCGACGCGCGATGTCAATACGGGCCTGAACATCATGGAGCCCGGCTGCCCGGTCCTCGGTGGCGTGCAGGCCCTCGCCTACGCGAGGAGCCGTTACTACGAGGAGTTCCGTGAAGATGGTGAATGGCATGTGGATGGAACGGCCGACATCGGGCGCACCAAGCGCCAGCAGCGCTTCGTCAACAGCGCCTTGCAGACGGCGCTGGCGCGGGTGAAGGCCAACCCGTTCGAAGCCGGCGAGGTCATTGCCAGCAGCACCTCGGCAATTCGCCTCGACGACGAGACCGACGTGCTCGCCGCCGGTGCCTCGCTGCGCACCGCCGTGAGCGACGGCCTGGCCACCTACTCGTTGCCGGTGTACGGCGACACCATCGACGGCAACGCCGTGCTGCTGCTCGGCGACGGGGCCGACGCGGTGCTCGCCTACTTCCGCGGCGACGGTCCCGCTCCCGCCCTTTCGCCGTGAGCGCGGGCCTGCCCGCCATTTCACCGTGGGCCTGACGGCATACTGTCGCCCGATATGAAGGCGCTCATCCTCGCCGGCGGTGCCGGAACCCGGCTGCGGCCGATCACTCACACCAGTGCCAAGCAGTTGGTGCCGGTGGCCAACAAGCCGATCCTGTTCTACGGAATCGAGGCGATGGTCGCCGCGGGGATCACCGAGATCGGGGTGATCGTCGGCGACACGCGGACCGAGGTGATGGCGGCCGTCGGCGACGGTTCCGCGTGGGGCGCGGCGATCACGTTCATCCCCCAAGACGCTCCGCTCGGCCTGGCGCATTGCGTGCTGATCGCCGCAGATTTCCTGGGCGACGACGACTTCGTGATGTATCTCGGCGACAACCTGCTCGAGCAAGATCTCGGCGCGTTCGTGCGGGCGTTCGAGAGCGCCCGCGCTACGGCCGAGCCGCCTGCGGCGCAGATCCTGCTGAAGAAGGTGCCCGACCCGCACCGCTTCGGTATCGCCGAACTCGATGCGAACGGCAACGTCGTCCGCCTCGTCGAAAAACCCACCGACCCGGTCAGCGATCTGGCCCTGGTGGGCGTGTACCTGTTCGACCGCACGATCCTCGATGCGGTCAGGGCGATCGAGCCGTCGCCGCGTGGCGAGTTGGAGATCACCGACGCGATCCAGTGGCTGGTTGATCAGGGCCGGCGAGTGCGCCAGGAGGAGCTGACCGGGTGGTGGATCGACACCGGCAAGCTCACCCCGCTGCTCGAGGCCAACCGGTTGCTGCTCGAGCGGATCGACACGCGCCTCGACGGCTGCGTCGACGACACCTCGGTGATCGACGGTCGGGTGGTGGTGGAAGCGGGTGCGACGATCATCAATTCGACCCTGCGCGGCCCGCTGGTCATCGGCGCGGGGACAACCGTTGCGCACAGCTTCATCGGCCCGTTCAGCGCGATCGGCAACGATTGCGAGGTGCGCAACAGCGAAGTCGAACACTCGGTGATCATGGACGGCAGCCGCATCTGCGACATCCAACGACTCGAAGACAGCTTGATCGGCAAGGAAGCCGTGGTGTCGCGCTCGCAGGTGCGGCCGCGGGCGTTGCGGCTGATGGTCGGCGATCACTGCCAGATCGACGTCGAGTAGGAACGGAACGGACCACATGGCACACATCTACGAAAGCGACGTCGTCAGCGGCGCATGGATCGTCGAACCGGCGATCCACGGCGATCAGCGCGGACTGTTCATCGAGACCTACCGACGCGAATGGTTCCCGAATGGCCGGGAGATGATCCAGGGCAACCGGGCCAACCGCCAACGGGGCGCGCTTGTCGGCTTGCACTACCACCTCCACCAAGCCGACTACTGGTACGTACCGTTCGGCCACGCCCGAGTGGTGCTACACGATCTGCGCGAGGGCGGCCCCACTGATGGCGCCACGCTGACGCTTGACCTGACCGGCGAGAACCACCTGGGGGTGTTCATCCCGCCCGGTGTCGCCCACGGGTTCGCCGCGGTCACCGACATGGTCATCACCTATCTCGTCGACGGTTACTACAACCCGGCCGACGAGCTCGGCGTGGCGTGGGACGACCCAGCTGTCGATGCCGACTGGGGCGTCACCGACCCGATCCTGTCCGAGCGCGATCAGTCCAACCCGGCCCGCACGGACCTGCCCGCCGGGCGCCGCCCGTACTGGCCGATGAGGCTGTGAGCCGGTCATGAAGCTGTTCGTCACCGGCGGTGCAGGGTTCATCGGATCGAACTACGTGCGTCACGTGCTGGCCACCACCGACGACGAGGTCACCGTCTTCGACGCGCTCACCTATGCCGGCAACTTGGCCAGCATCCGTGACGTGGTCGACGACCGCCGCTGCCGGTTCGTGCACGCCGACATCTGCGATCAAGACGACGTGCTCGAGGCGATG
>JAYURF010000528.1:0-3248 GCA_043756365.1 Acidimicrobiales bacterium | reverse complement strand
CCTACATCAACATCAGCGACGTGATCAAGGACTCCGCTGCGGTGCCGATGATCGCCATCGCCAAAACGCTGGACAAGGATCCGCAGATGGTGATGTGGGACCCGACCCAGAACGACATCCAGAAGCCCGAGGACATCGCTACGTCAGGAGCAAAGGTCCTCCACTTCCCCGGTACGTCGTACATCGATTTCATGATCGGTAAGGGATTCATGAGCGCCGACCAGAGCAACGCGACCTACGACGGGTCCGATGCGAAGTGGGTTGCCGACGGTGGAGACTTCTTCCAGCAGGGCTTCGCCACCAACGAGGTGTACAAGTACGAAAACGAGGTCGCCTGGAAAGACGGCGCCCCTGCTGACGTCAGCTTCTACACCGTTGGCGAAATGGGCTTCGACAACTACCCGGCCGCGATCACGATGATGAAGACCCGCGCCGACGAGCTCGACGCGTGCCTCACACTCCTCGTTCCGAAGATGCAGCAAGCTTGGGTCGATTTCCTCAACGATCCCAAGCCGATCACCGACGTGATGATCGAGATCAACACGACCCACGACGGTTTCTGGGGCCTCAGTGCCGAATTGAACACTGCCGGTCTGGCTTTGCTCGAGGAGAAGGAGATGGCGGCCAACAGCGCCGACGGAACCTATTGCAGCTTCGAAGCCGATCGGGTGCAGGGTCTCTACGACAGCCTCAAGGAGATCTACGACGCGCAGGGCACCGAGATCACCGATGACGTGACGACGGTCTACACCAACAAGTACTGCGAGGGTGCGCCGGGTCGCTGACCCGCCACCTGCAGCATCACTGAGGCGGAGAGGGGGCGGCCCACAGGGTCGGCCCCTCTCTCGCGTCTCAGTCGTCCTGGGCGTCGACGTAGGCGCAGAGATCGAACAGGTTGCCGTCGGGATCGGCGAAGTTGGCGATCGAGCCGTACGGCTCGATCCGCGGCGGGCGGGTCTCGGTTGCACCGAGGCCACACAACCGTTGGCGTTCCGATTCGAACTCGGCGACACCGCAGGCCAGGTCGATGTGTACGCCACCCTGTCTGTGCGCACCGCGCTGCAGCCCGATCCGCCGCACCCCATCGGGGCCCGAGAGCACGGCCCAGCGATCGATGTCTTCGCGTTCACTCTCGTGTAGGTCGAGCGCTGCACACCAGAACGCGCCGAGGCGGCCGGTATCCGGGGTGTCGATGGTGACAAGATCAAAGCGCGTCGCCATCAGGCGGTGCCCGCGAGGTCGACAATCAACTGCAACAACACGTCAGCCCCGGCCTGCAGGTCGTCCGGTGCGGTGAACTCGGCGATGTTGTGCGACAAGCCGTTCACACTGGGCACGAAGATCATCGACGTCGGGCACACCCGGGCCAGCATCTGAGCGTCGTGGCCGGCCCCGCTCGGCATCCGTAGCGTCGAATGCCCGAGCCGGTGGGCGACTGCCTCGACCCGGTCGACCATCATCGCGTCGAACTCGACGGGCTCGAACCTGGCCAGGGGTCGGCGCTCGATGGTGACACCCTCCTCGACGGCGAGCCGGTCGCACAGCACTTCGAAGCGGTGTTCTGCCTGCCGAAGGTGCTGCTCGTCGGTGTTGCGCAGGTCCACGGTGATCGTCACCACTGATGGCACCACATTGACGAGGTTCGGGGTGAACTCGCAGCGCCCGACCGTGGCGACTTGCGCGCCGCCCATCTGACGGGCGATCGAGCGCACCCCGGCGATGATCTCCGCCGCGACGTAGCCGGGGTCGCGGCGCAGGCGCATCGGCGTGGTCCCGGCGTGGGCGGACTGGCCGGTGATCGTCAGCTCGGTCCACGAGATGCCCTGTACGCCGGCCACCACGCCGATGGTGACCCCCTCGTCTTCGAGAACGGGGCCCTGCTCGATGTGGAGCTCGACGAACGCTTGCGGTGCCACCGCAGCCGGGCACGGAGTCGGACCGGCGTAGCCGATGCGGGCCAACTCGTCTCCCAATCGGGCACCGTCGTCAACCGCCGTCACATCGAGCGCGTCCTCGACCGCCATTGCTCCCACGTACACCAGGCTGCCGAGCATGTCGGGTTGGAAGCGGGCACCCTCTTCGTTGGTGAAGAACGCCACGCTGACCGGGTGGCGGGTGCTGATGCCGTGCTGTTCCAGCGTCTCGATCACCTCCAGCCCGGCAAGTACGCCAAGGTTGCCGTCGAAGCGCCCGCCGGTGCGAACCGTGTCGATGTGCGACCCGGTCATCACCGCCTGAGCTGTGGGATCAGTGCCGGCGCGTGTGCCGATCACATTGCCGATCGCGTCGATGCTCACCTGCAGCCCGAGATCGTGCATCCACCCCGTCACCAGGTCGCGGCCATCCCGGTCCGCATCGGTGAGCGCCAGTCGGGCGCAGCCGCGCTCGCCAGCGGGGCCGTGCACCGCGCCGATCTCGCCGAGCGCCTCGATCCGCGCCATCAGCCGGTCGACATCCACCCGCAGCGCGCTGACCTCGCTCACAACGTCACATCCAGCTCACATCCACGTCCATCCGAGTGTTGAGCGCCCACCCGTGTGCGCGCTCAACACTCGGATACCCCCCGCCACACTCGGACGACACGCGGGGACTCGGACGACACGCGGGGACTCGGACAACCGGCAGGGACTCGGACGACCCGCGGGGACTCGGGCGGCGGAGGATCATCGGCCGAAGTTGAACGTGGCGATTTCGCGGAGGGCTTCGACGAAGGCTTGGACAGCGCCTTCAAACAGTTCCTTGCCCAGCTCAGCCGTCGCCGCTGTGGGATCGCCGATGTAGCCGTCGGGGAAGAAGTCGTTCGACAACCAGCCGAAGCTCACCGTGCCGCCGAAGCGGACGTAGCGGTTCAGGGCGATCTTGTCGGGCACGCGCCGGTCGGCAAGGTCCATCCGTACCAACTCGGGTGCCAGGTGGAGCATGATCGACGTCTCGTCGGTCCCGCCGTGCACGCCCATGCCGAGCTCGCTCGGCGGCGACGCACCACCTTGATCGGGCGGCACACCCGGATGCGCGAGGAACGTCATCAGCCCGTGCGCGAGACGGATCTCACGGTTGGCCACGTTGACCAGCGCGCTGTTGCCACCGTGGCCGTTCAGGAACACCAGGCGCTTGGCGGGCGTGGTCGCGACGCAACGCCCGATGTCGTCGAGCACCGCCAGCATCGTCGTGGCCGACAACCAGATCGTGCCCGGCGACCACGCATGCTCGTTCGACTTGGTGTACTCCAGCGTCGGCAGCAGCCACAC
>JAYURF010000527.1:0-9170 GCA_043756365.1 Acidimicrobiales bacterium | reverse complement strand
GCTGTGCAGCACGTAGAGCTCCGGTACCACCGTTTCAGATGCAGCGTATGCGGGCGCCATCATCGCGTTGATCTCGTCGCTCGTGAACATCGCGATCACCGGACCACCGTCGACGCGGCTGACCGAGAACGTGCCGGTTGCCGTCAACTCGACGAGCGGGTCGGTGCTCGTCCAGTCCGTCGTCTCGGCGATCTCGGTGTTCGTTTGGGCGTCGACGAACTGGAACGTTCCGGTGTCATCGGTGGCGCGCATCGTCACACCGTCCCTGGTCATCTCCACAGGCCCGAACTCGGCGACCGGATCACGCACCAACGTACCGATTGCCGTGATCCCGGTGGCGCCGAACGAGGCGCCCGACCAGAGCTGGAACGAGGGCTTCACCCCATCGGCGGGTGAGGTGAGATCGTTCAGGTCCACCGTTGTCCATTCGCCATCGGTGTGGCGGACCGATGCGATCCCAGCGCCCGTGGCATCGGAGTATCCGGTGATCACCAGCTGCCCATTCAGCGTGCCGAGTGAATCGGGATACCGGATCGGGGTCGGGCCGATCTTGGTCCAGGTTCGACCGTCGGCGCTCTCGTACAGCTCGTTGGTCTCGGTCGTGCCGTTCACCTCCCCCGAGCCGATCCAGGCCACGAATCGATCATCGAGCAACGTCAGCCGGATATCACTGGCGGCCATTCCTGCACTGAGGACGGGTGCCGCAACCTCCTCGAAGCTCATCCCGTCGACGGACAGGAAGTAGTGAAAGTTGGGCCACATCGAGGTTCGGGCGACATCGGCATCGACACCGAGCTCGGCCCAGGTGAAGTCGTCAACGATCGGCAGGACGCCATCGGACGTCGCGCATTGGACCGCGGGCGGAGACGTCCCTTCCGTGACGGCAGTCGTCGCAGGGAACATGACCGTGGTGGTGGGCATGGTCGTAGTCGTAGCCGTCGTCGACAACGCCATGTCGTCTGACGGACAGGGCGCATCGGCGAACGACTGGATCCCGGTCGGCGTCATCGCATAGTTGGACGTGAGCACATCCGCCGGCAGCAGCGCTTGCAGGTCGAGGGATGGTTGCACGCTCGCCACGACGAGGACGCCCTGGGGGCCAGCCGACATGCCTCGCGGTGACACACTGACAGACGCCACCCCTGCGCTGGCCTCCAGTTCGCTGACATCGATCGGCAGGCTTGTCGTGGTCCACGTGTCGCCGTCGTCGTCGGACACCGCTACTCCAACGTTGATTGGGGCGCCCCCAATGTCGGCCGCTGCCGGCGCAGTGCCGTAGGCGAAGAACTGCCCGTCGAACCCGGCCAGGGCGTACGCGCTCACGCCGGGAACGTCGCCGAGCTCATCCCACGCCACCCCGTCAGCGGAACGCCAGATCGTCGGGGTGGCTTCGTCGGTTTGCCCGGCGGTGGTGGACCACGCGAGGAACGGTCCGGTGCCGCTGACGGGCCCACCACTGCTCACGATCGCCTCGGCTGAACTGGGGTCGACGCGGTTCCACACCAGGTTGGGCTCGACGATGGTGATCGGGGTGAATCCGCTCGACGGTGGCTGTGCCGGTGAGTCGGCTGCGCCGGGGGGTGCCGATGCAGAACTCGGTGCGGAGGTGACCGTGCCGGGATTGCCCGGTCGTGACAGAACCTGTACAGCACCGATCGTTGCTCCGCACACGGCAACAACGGCGAGCAGGTTCGTTGCGGTGCGCTGGCGGCGCTGCCGTTCGCTCCCGCGCCGGACCACCATCTCGACAGGTGTGGTGGTCAGCTCCAGACGCCGCGACCGGGCGATGAGACGGGCGGCGACGCGACGTTCGGTCGCAGTCGGTTCTTCGCCGTCGGCACTGGGAATGCCGGTGGGATCGTGGTTCAAGAGGGGGCCTCCTGCAGAGGAGTCAGTAGCGGGGCGAGGCGCTCGAGCGCGCGGTGGAGGCGGCTCTTCACGGTGCCCGTTTTGATGCCGAGCGAGTCGGCGGTTTGTTGCTCGGACCAGCCGAGCAGGAAACGGCACACCACGACTGCGCGCTGATCGGCGGGGAGTGAGGCGAGGGCGCGGTCGACGATGGGGTCCTGCACGGTCGGCGGTGGTGCGTACGTGGCGGGGGCGACCCAGATCGGTGCTGGGCGAGTGATCCGGCGGATCACCGAGCGGCTCCAGTTGAGCCCCACCCGGTACACCCACCCACCCGGGTTGTCGAGGTGACTCACCCGGTCCCACCGTTGGTAGGCGCGGGCCATCGCTTCGTCGGTTGCCTCGCCGGCCAAATCGACGTCGCCGAGGGTCATGCTCAACGCGCGAGCGATCGGTAGACGGTGCAGGCGATAGAAGTCGTCGAAGCTCGAGATGTGCCGCACATGGAGTTCGTCCGTCAGCGGCTCGGCAGCGCCGGCTGGTCGAGTCGTCACCGTCGCCGCTCGGGCCGCACGGTGGGGTGCGCGCCGGCCACCGCTGCTCTCGGCTTCGAAGGCCGGTGCGAGCGCAGCGTCGCTCATCGTGATGTCCACGTCCGATACACCCGCGCCGTCGGAGTTCGGTTCCCTCACGACGCGGTGCCAGTCATCTCACCCGTCATCATGCCCGTCCAGTTGCTCGTCCAGCTGGGCAAGCAGCGCTTCGCTCAGGCGGTTGTCGGGAGCGAGTTCGGATGCTGCGTTCCAGGCCTGGCGGGCTCGGGGCACATCGCCGTCGAGTGCGGCAGCCCGCCCGAGTTGCAACTGCCATCTGGCGCGCACGGGGTCTCGGCCGACAAGGATCGTCCATTCGCGCAGTGCTGCGCCGATGTCGGTTTGCGTTCCGGTGATGACCGCTCGCTCCAGCTGGAACGAGGCGTGGGCATCGGCGGCCATCGGATCGAGCGGCGACCAGCTGAGGGCCCGATCGGCGTGGGCGATCGCCGCATCGAGCCCAGCGAGGGTGCGCCGACGAACCTCGACGTTGGCCGCGATGAGCCGGTAGCGGATGTTGTCCGGTCGCAGTGAGACGGCACGTTCGGCTGCTTCGGTGGCACGTTGCTGAGCGGCGGCCGTGACGGCGCCGGTCGAGCCGTTCGCGGTAACCGAAGCGCCCTCCGAAAGTGCTGTGCGGGCGAGTCGATCGGCAGCGACGTCCGCGATCCCGGCTGTCAGCGCGACCGCTGACACGGTGAACGCCAGACTCCCGCCGACGCGCCTGCTGCTTCGCCGAAAAACGGAGCGTTGCAGGGGCACGACGCACGATGGGGCTGTCGGTTGGTGACGGGCGTGATGGGTGACGATGCCCGCCAGCACCCACCAGACTGGATCGAGCTCGGCCAATGGGAACAGCGCCAGTTGCTGCGTCGCGTAGGCGGTCACCGCCACCGCCATACCGGCCAGCACCGGATCGGCACGGCCTTTCGGGGAAGCGCCCCGTCGAGGGCGGATCAGGCTCAGCGCTCGCCGGCACACGAGGGCGAGCAACGCCAGATAGGCGAGCGCAGCCGGGATCCCGCCGATCAACGCCACATCGATCGGCCCGCTGTGAGCACGATCGGGCAGCACACGGTCGCGGCTGAAGGCGCGTTCGTACTCCGCATCGACACCCTCGGCGACAGCGATTCGGTAGCCCTCCGGGCCGACGCCGACAGCCGGGTGGTTGAACACAACCCGGGTCGCCACCCGCCACTCGTCGAGTCGTGACGACGCGCCCGCCGAACGATCGAACGCGTCGCTGAATCGTGGCGTCAGCACCGCCGTCGCCACGATCGCCGGGATCAGGACGAGCACGCCGAACGCCAGCGTCCGACGCTGCCACCGAGAACGACGTCGGGCCATGAGCGTGGCCGCGCCCAGACCGACGACGAGCCCGATGATCGCAGCGCGCGTGCCAGTACCGACGAGAGTGATCACACCCATCGCTCCCGCGACGCCTGAGGCAACCCGCCATCGGCTCGCTGAACGTGTGTCAAACATGGCACCCGCGGCGAGGGGTACGAGCACACACAGCGCCGCACCGAGCATGGCCGCCGACCCGAACGGTCCGGTGAGCCTGCTCGAGTTCGTGCCATCGGTGATCGGTGCTCCGACGATCAGTTCCCACATGCACCACGATCCGAGCCCGAGCAGTGCGACGACTCCGCTGCGGGCAATGATCCGCCGGTCGTCGGGTGTGTCGAGCTGCAGCCCGGCGTAGAACATGGCCACGAACAGGACCCACGTCATGAGACCGAGGTGGCGATCCGGGTGACCGAGGAGAGCGACGCGCACGTCGTCGCCGAACACCGCTCCGAGCAGGATGAACACAACCAGTACGCCCCACAGTCGGGCGAAACGACGTTCGATCGCAACCCGCCCGGCATGCACGGCAAGCCCAGCACCCAAGAAGCCGACCGTCGAGATCACCATCCACCGGGCCGGCCCATAGGGAGCGAGGCCCGCAGGGTCGACCACCATCACCGCACCCACCATCAACGCCCCGATCACCCACGCCAGCGGCTTCGCCCGAGCTTGTGGTGGGGCTGGGGCAGCACGGGGTGCCGAGTCGGGGAACGCGGCGACGGTCGGCGCTGACGCGATTTCGGTGGGTCGAGGGGTGCGACCTGGCGCGCCGGGGGGCGCCGCGCCAGTTCGCATCCTCATACACGCCCACCGTACGCAATCGGTTCCCGCCGGCAACCGCGTCGCCGTCCACGTACGCCCGGTTCAAACATGTGTGTGAGCGAGCGCGGTGGGTCAGCTCGTTGTTTCGGCCGGCCCTGTCGTTGTTTCGACGGGGATTGCCGACGGGAGCACGTTCCACAGCTCGCCGGTTTGCACCGCCCAGAAGACACCGAAGAGCACGATCTCCCATGCCTCAAGGACCAGTACCCAATGGTCCGTGCTGACGATGGCTGTTAGACCAGCCACGGCGGCCCCGCCTACGGGCATCGACCAGGCGACTTTGCGGTACAGGTTTCTGACGTTGTCGGCGGGCGGGCGATGCGTGAAGCTGCCTTCGTCCTGCCATGCCATCCGCCGATGAACGAACCGATGAAAGCCCTCCGAACAGAGTGACATCACCACGATCCAGATTGACACGAACACGCCGATTGCGGCGACGAGGTGCACCGAGGTGAGCCACGATTTGCCCGCAAGTTTTGCGATGACGATCCCGAGGCCGACCAAGCCGGCGGGCGCGACACCCGGTGTGGCTGCGCCGAGGACTGGTCGGAACTTGACTGGCGGCGCGTGGCCTTTCTTGGCCCTCCGCTTCAGAATCAACGCGACGGCCCCGATGGTCAACGCCGCACCGGCCAACAACGAGGCCATGCCGTTGCCGACGAACAACTCGCGATCGATAGACAGCGGATGTTTGCCACTACAGAGCGCGCCCGACGGGTCGGTGGGCACGATGGCGACAACCGGCGCAAGGAAGCCGGCGACATTGAAGTATGCGTCCTCGACCGTGCTGCGACCCTTGATGGCGATCATCGACACACCCATGGCGATGAGCGCGCCGATGAACAGCGAATGAACCGCCGTGTAGTAGTACGCGCTGACCGAGCCCTCCATGCAATTGAAGCGATCGGTGATGGCGATCTGCCACGCCATGCTGGCACCGAGGGCGACGATCAACGCGACGATCGACAACCGCAGGTAGCGGTAGCTCTTGATGATGAACTCGAGCTCGCGCTCGCTCAGAAGTCGGTCACCGAGTGTGCCCATGACCGAACGGTAGCCCTCCATCGTCGGTGCCCCGACCTCATCAGGCGATGATGCCGCGGGCGCGCAGATCGGCTGCGTCGAGGCCGAGTTCGGTGACGATCTCGTCACTGTGTTGGCCGTAGGCCGGGGCGTGCGCTGATACCACTGCCGGGGTCGCCGAGAACCGGGGCGCGGGGCGCGGCTCGCGCAACGTGCCGGCCTGGGGGTGCTGGCGCTCGACGAACACATCGTTGTGGATCACCTGCGGATCGGCCGGCAACTCGGCAAGCGTGTTGATCCGCGAGGCCGGTACATCGTGTTCATCGGCTCCGGCGAGGAAATTCTCGAGCGTTGTTGCTGCAGCGTGGTCGCGCATCATCACGACCAGTTCGCCGATGTTCTGCATGCGTGCGCCAAGGGTGGCAAATCGCGGATCACTGCCGACCTCCGGTCGGCCGAACGCGGCACACAACCCGGCGAACTCCGAGTCGGTCACCGTCGAAACAGCGGCATGACCGTCGGCCAGCGTGGTGACGCTGTAGTGGGAACCGATGGTCGGACTGCGGGTCGCGTCGTCGTCGAGCAGCGCAGCGTCCATCGCCGAATCTGGCCACATGAACGCGATCGCCGCATCCAACATCGCAAGCACCACGTGTTGGCCAGATGCCGTGCCGACCGCTCGGGCATAGAGCGCGGCGGTGATCGCCTGGGCCGCCGTGTAGGAGGTGACCTTGTCGCACAGCAACGTGCGAAACAGCGACGGTGTGCCGGACGCCGGGTCCGACTGCACCGACGCCAAACCCGACGCAGCTTGGATGATGTTGTCGTAGACGCGGCGATGGCTGTACGGGCCATCGGGGCCGAACCCGCTGATGCTCACATAGATCAACTTCGGGTTGAGGACGTGCATCTCCTCCCAGCCCAACCCGAGCCGCTCCATCGCTCCGGGGCGGAAGTTCTGGATGAGCACATCGGCGCATGCGATCAGGCGGCGCAGCACGTCGGTGCCGTCGGCGGACTTCAGATCGACCACGAGGCTGCGCTTGCCGCGGTTGTTGTTGGCGAAGATGCCGGTGACGCCGCCCTTGCTGGTTCCGAGAAAGCGCATGATGTCGCCCAGCCCCGGCGACTCCACCTTCACCACCTCGGCACCTTGATCGGCAAGCATCATCGCGGCCAACGGCCCCGAGATCATCACGCTCAGATCGACAACCTTCACCCCATGCAATGGCCCCATGGGTGCATCGTGGCACCCCGACCCGCCACACACCGACACGGCCTGATACTCGAACGCCGCGCACTCCGGAGCTCACACGTCGTGGCGCTGGCCGACCTCAGCCTGCGGCTGGCGACGTTGCGGGTGGACGATGGGACCTGACAGGGTTGTCAAGTACGGTCATAATCGTTGCTGTTTCGTGAGAGGGGTTGGTCATGGGTCGTATGGACGGACGGATCGCGTTGATATCCGGGTCGACACGCGGAATCGGTCGCTCGACCGCGGAGTTGTTCGCCGCCGAGGGTGCCAAGGTCGCCGTCACCGGGCGCACTGTCGAAAGGGGCGAGAAGGTGGTTGCCGGGATCCGTGACCGTGGCGGCGATGCCGAATTCTTCGCCCTCGACATCGCCAACGAGTACAGCGTCCGCGACGTCGTGGCTGCGGTCGTCGACCGATTCGGCGGGCTGACCACGCTGGTCAACAACGCCGCGCCGACGACGACCGTGTCGACGACCGTGAAGCCGCTCAACGAGTACACGACCGACGAGTTCAATGCGATCCTCGTCGGTACCTTGACGGGCAACGTGTTCTGGGCGTCGAAGTATGCATGGCCGCACCTGCAAGCCGCCGACGCGGCAACGATCGTCAACATCTCCTCGGCGCAGTCGGTTCGAGGGTTTACCGGGTTCGGCGCCTACGGGGCGTCAAAAGGTGCGATGAACAGCCTCACCCGCACACTCGCTGTCGAAGGTGCTCCGCACGGGATCCGATGCAACGGGATCCTCGTCGGACGGGTCGTGAGCGGTCGCGGTGATTCGGGCGTCGGCGTCAACAATCGGCAGGGCGGCGTCGGCAGCCCGATGCAGATCGCCACGACCGTGATGTTTCTGTCATCTGACGACTCGTCCTTCATCAACGGCGATCTGATCACCGCCGACGGTGGGGTCACGATCGACGGCGATGCGTTGATGGGCTGACCCGACAGGGGCCAAACCCGCGCAGCGACCAGCAAAGGAGCAACCAAGTCAACAGAAGTTCCCGAATGTCATCGAGGCATGATCGAGGCACGGACGACCGCCGTACTCACAACGGTCGGCGCCGATGGCACGCCGCAGAGGATGCCAGCGCTCGTTTCAGACCGTCATCAACCGAAGAAACCACGGAGATTCCCAATGAGTAACAACCTGATGCTCGTGTTCAGCAATCCCGTCGCCGGACAGGACGACCAGTACAACGCCTGGTACGACGACATCCACCTTGGCGATGTCTTGGACGTGCCCGGCGTTGTCGGGGCCAAGCGTTACGACCTGGTCGAGATGCCATCACCCGGTGGAGCGCCGGTGCCCGCCCCTTCGCACCGGTATCTGGCCGTGTACGAACTCGACGGTGACCCGGCGAGCGTGATGGCGGAGTTGATGGTGAGAACCGAATCGGGCGAGATGGTGATCGACGAGTCGTTTGACGTAACCAGTGTCGCACTCACCGTGTGGCGTTCGCGCTGAACCGATCGACTTCTGACACATGTGTCAAGATGTCGCCCATGCCTGAAGCTGTGATCGTTGCGATGTGCGCCGGGGCGGGATGGGCTCGGCGTTGGTCCTGGAACTGTTGTGAGTGAATCGGTTGACGATCAGATCCGGCGAGACGACGCCGACGGCATCATCACGCTGACGTTCACCCGCGACCACAAACTGAATGCCGTCAGCGACGAGATGCTCGACGTGATGCGCGTCGCCGTTGCCGATCTGGGCGACGAGGAATCCAATCGGGCGCTCGTGATCACGGCAGAGGGTCGCTACTTCACGGCTGGCAAAGACATCGGCCAGATGGGTGAGCACTCGCCCTCGGGTGTCGCCCTGCGACGGGACTATCGACACTTGCACGAGTTGTTCGACGAGTTGGAGAGGCTCGAAAAGCCGATCATCCTCGCTGCTCAGGGCCCGTGTCTCGGCGTCGGTGTCGAGATGTCGGCGTCGTGCGACTTCCGGTTTGCGAGCGAACGGGCGATCTTTGGGCTGCCCGAGATCCCCAACCTCGCCGTCCTCCCAGGTTCCGGAGGGGTGAGTCGACTGACCAGGATCGTGGGTCCCCATTGGGCGCGCTGGATGGCGATGGCCGGTGAGAACGTCACTGCCCAACATGCGCTCACCATTGGGCTCGTCCATCAGGTGCTCCCGGATGATGGCTTTCACGACACCGTGCAGACGTGGGTCCGCACGTTGATCTCGAATTCGGGGGAAGCACTCGGACTTGCGAAGATCGCCATCGACGCAGCTGTCGACAGTGATCGTCGCACCGCTCGTCACATCGACCGGATG
>JAYURF010000526.1:0-3252 GCA_043756365.1 Acidimicrobiales bacterium | reverse complement strand
GCGACGCGCTTGCGGCCGGCGCAACGCTCGACCAAGCGGCTGCGGTCGCAGAGCAATTGGCCCCGAGTATCGGCAACGTGTTCGTCGCCGGTGCCCTCGGCCTGATTCGAGGGGGCGGCCGCGGTGGTGCGCTCGACATCACCGACGGCCGTGACAACGGCTGTGGCAGCGGATCGATCCCGGTACTGGCGTTGATCGCCGGGAGGGTCGAAGTGCTTGAGCGAGTCGACACGGTGGTCGATGCGGTGAACTGCATGTCCGCAATCGCGGTTCGGTGGGGTGAAAAGCTCAACGTGGCCGTCGGGCTGGCCGACTACGAGACCGCGCCGATCGCACATGCGCTCGCGCATGCCGTTGGTGAAGCAGCATCGGTGGACGAAGTGATCACCTACCGGATCGGCCCGTCGGTGGGTGCCCATACAGGTCCCGGCACAGCAGGCTGCTTCATGTTTGCGTCATCGCGCGCACGGTCCATTCCAGCAACCAGCTGAGAAAGCCGTACAGCTGGTACTCGCCGACGCGGGGGTCGTCGTCGGCAACGTCGTCGGCGTCGTGGTCCTCGCTGATGTCGAGAATGGTGCCGAGCACCAGCCGCAGCCCGTTGAGGCCCTGCATGAACGCCGACATCTGGGCTGCGGTCAACGGCGGCTTCGCATCGAGTGCGGTCGAGATGACCTCGATCCCGGTCAACCGTGACGCAACCAGTTCCTCACGCATCAGTCGTTGGTACTCGGCGTCGTGGTCGGCGTGTTGAGGCTGGTGATAGGCGGCGGGGAAGACCCGCGTGAGCGCCGGGTTGTCACTCGGGCCGACGAGGAGCTGGCGCATCTCGCCGAGCAGGCGGCGCACCAGTGCGCGTTCGTCGTCATCGAGATTGAACCGGAACCCGCTGCGATATGGCTCGACGGGCGGGCGGAACTGCCAGCGGGCCATCAATCGTCCTGCTGCATCGTGGCCCACAGGCCGTGTTCATGAAGGCGAAACACGTCGAGTTCGGCTTTCTCGCGAGGCCCGCTGCTCACCGCGGCGCGCCCTTTGTGGTGCACATCGAGCATCAGTTCCGTGGCCTTTTCCAACGAGTACCCGAACAGCTTCTGCAGCACGAAGGTGACGTAGCTCATCAGGTTGATCGGATCGTTCCAAACGAGTACGACCCAGGGGCGATCAGGGTCGACGGTGTCGTCGGTTGCGGGCGCGTCGAGCTCGACGGGAGAAGGCGCCGGTGACATGTCTCTAGTGTGCCCGGTTGGCCGGGGTCTTACCCCGCCCGTACGATGGACCAATGGCTGTCGGTGCTCGTCCCCTCGTCCCCTCGCGGCTGTCGCCGGGCGGGGTGGCACACGGGTCGCGGCGGATTCCCGTCACGCAACTCCAGGGATACGTTGCGTTGGCGAAGCTTCGAGTGGTGGAGTTGCTGCTCATCACCACGGTCCCCACGATGGTGCTTGCCGAAGGCGGGTGGCCGGCCACATCGCTGGTGTTGGTCACGCTCATCGGCGGCACGCTCGCGGCCGGCGGGGCCAACGCGATCAACATGGTGATCGACCGCGACATCGACGCGCTGATGGAACGCACCCGTAACCGGCCGCTGGTCACCGGCCTGATCAGCCCGCGGGCGGCACTGGTGTTCGCCGTTGTGCTCGAAGTGATGGCGTTCGCGGTGCTGTGGTGGGGGGCGAACCTGCTGTCGGCTGCGCTCACGTTGTCGGCGACGTTGTTCTACGTGTTCGTGTACACGATCTGGTTGAAGCGCACCAGCAAGCGCAACATCGTCATCGGCGGAGCAGCCGGGGCGGTGCCGGTTCTGGTGGGTTGGAGCGCCGTCACCAACGAGATCAGCTGGACATCGATCACGTTGTTCGTGGTGATGTTCTTGTGGACCCCTCCGCACTTCTGGGCGCTGGCTATCCGCCACGTCGACGACTACCGGGCCGCCGGGGTCCCGATGCTGCCGGTGGTAGTCCCCATCTCCGAAGCCATCGCGAAGATGATCTGGTACACCTCGGCGCTGATCGTGGCGTCGTTCGTCGTCGTGCCGGTCGCCTCGATGGGTGCCGTGTACATCGTCACGGCGGCGCTTGCGGGTGGAGCGTTCCTGTGGGGCACGATCGACCTTGCCCGGCATCCCAGCCCAGCACGGTCGATGCGGGTGTTCGGGTTCAGCATCACGTACGTGACCCTGCTGTTCGGCGCGCTCACCGTCGACGTGTTCGTCCGCCGTGGGTTCTGATCGTCCGCCGCGGGTTCTGATCGTCCGATCGGATGATTTCCGTTGGCAGACCGCCCTGTGGGTAATCTCGCAGAAGTCAATCCGTCAAACATCTCATCGGGGTCGCTTCTCGCGCCCTGAGACGAATCGAGCTCCTCGCCAATGACCACCATCGATCCCCACGCTGTCGGAACCGGAACTGGCACCACCGCGGCTGCCGGCGAACGCGACGCGCGGGAATCCACTGTTGCCTCGTGGGTGACGACCACTGATCACAAGCGGATCGGCCGGTTGTTCATCGTCGACTCCCTGCTCACCTTGGTGGCCGTGGCCGTCATCGGGGCGATCCTCGGGTTCGAACGCATCGATGCCGAATCCGGCACGCTCGATTTCGATGCGCTACCGCAACTGTTCTCGTTGTACCGCGTCGCGCTCACGTTCGGCGTCGTCGTCCCGCTCGGCCTTGGCCTGGCAATCACCATCGTGCCGTTGCAGCTCGGCGCACGGGCGCTCGCCTTTTCGCGGCTGGCAGCCCTTGGTTTTTGGGCGTGGCTGATGGGTGCCGGGCTCGTGGTTGGTGCGATCATCGCCAACGGCGGTCCTGGAGGCGGCGACAGCGACATGGTCGACCTGTTCCTCCTCGGCCATGTGCTGATGGTGTTGGGTCTCATCGCCGCGGCCGCCTCGGTGGCTGCCTCGGTCCTGACCACACGGGCACCGGGCATGAACATGCGCCGGGTACCGCTGTTCGCGTGGTCTGCACTCGTTGGTTCGCTCGGGCTGTTGCTGATGCTGCCGGTTCTCGCCGGCACGCTGATCCTGATCACCCTCGATCATCGCTACAGCCGCGGTACCTTCGGTGGCAACGACGGCATCTTCGACTGGATCGGTTTCGCCTACACCCAGCCGGCCACGTTCGTGTACGCGGTTCCGGTGTTCGGACTTGTGGCCGAAACGGTGGCCACCGCGACCGGTCGACGTCTGAAGATGCGTGGCCTGGCCCTGATCGGAACCGGACTCGTTGGTTCGGCGTTCCTCGCCGG
>JAYURF010000525.1:0-3253 GCA_043756365.1 Acidimicrobiales bacterium | reverse complement strand
GCCATGTCGAAGTCGTCGAAGGCGCGCCGAAAGTTCTCGCGCTTACGCAGGATGGTCAGCCACGACAGCCCGGATTGAAAACCCTCGAGGCAGAACTTCTCGAACAACCGGGTGTCGTTGGTGACGCGGCGCCCCCATTCGTCATCGTGGTACGCCACGTACAGCGGATCGTCGCCGCACCACCAGCACCGGTCGATGCCATCGGCACCCGTGCGCACCTCCTGCTCGGCCATGTCACATCCCGTCAGCGGCCGGGCTGATAGATGCCGAAGACGCCGCGTAACGCGTCGCTCACTTCGCCAAGGGTGGCGTCTGCGCGCAGCGCGTCCTTCATCGGATACAGCAGGTTCTGCGTCCCCCGCGCACAGTCGGCGAGGTCGGCCAGCTTGGTGTGCACCAGTGCTTGATCGCGGTCGGCCTTGTACGCAGCCAACCGCTCGCGTTGACCGCCTTCAAGCAGCGGGTCGACGGGGAACACGTCGGGCTCGGGCTCGTTGTCGACCGTGAACTTGTTGACGCTCACGATCACCCGCTCGTCGTCGTCGATCGACTTCGCGTACTCGTAGGCGGCTTGCTCGATCTCGTCTTGCTGGAAGCCGGCCTCGATCGCCTCGACCGCGCCGCCCATGTCGTCGATGCGGCGGATGTACTCCCAGGCAAGGCGCTCGATCTCGTCGGTGAGCGTCTCGACGAAGTAGCTGCCGGCAAGCGGATCGGGAGTATCGGCGATGCCGCTTTCGTAGCCGATGATCTGCTGGGTACGCAGCGCAATGCGCGCCGCTCGTTCGGTCGGCAAGCTGAGCGCCTCGTCGTAGCCGTTGGTGTGCAGGCTCTGCGTGCCGCCCATCACTGCGGCCATCGACTGCACCGCAACTCGGACGATGTTGGCCTCGGGTTGCTGCGCGGTGAGCGTCGATCCGCCGGTCTGGGTGTGGAAGCGGAGCAGCTTGCTCGACTCCTTCTGTGCACCGAACCGGTCACTCATCAGGCGATACCAAATACGCCGCGCCGCCCGGAACTTGGCCACCTCTTCGAAGAAGTTGTTGTGCGCGTTCCAGAAGAAGCTGAGCCGCGGGGCAAACGCATCCACATCGAGGCCGGCGGCGATGGCTGCGTCGACGTAGGCGATGCCGTTCGCGATCGTGAACGCGATCTCCTGCACAGCCGTGGAGCCGGCCTCGCGGATGTGGTACCCGGAGATCGAGATCGTGTTCCACTTCGGCACATGCTGCGCGCAGTATTCGAAGATGTTGGTGATGATCCGCATGCTCGGCCTAGGCGGATAGATGTACGTGCCGCGGGCGATGTACTCCTTCAGCAAGTCGTTCTGGATCGTGCCGCTGATCGCCGACGCCGGCACGCCCTGCTCCTCGGCCACCAGTTCATACATCAGCAGCAGGATCGCCCCAGTCGAGTTGATCGTCATGCTGGTGCTCACCTGATCGAGCGGCAGGTCGGCCAGCAGCATGCGCATATCGGCCATCGAGTCGATCGCCACGCCGACCTTGCCGACTTCGCCCTCGGCGCGAGGGTGGTCGCTGTCGTAGCCCATCTGCGTCGGCAGGTCGAACGCGCACGACAACCCGGTCTGGCCGGCGCCGAGCAGGAACTTGAACCGCTCGTTGGTCGATGTCGCCGTGCCGAACCCGGCGTACTGGCGCATCGTCCACAGCTTGGTGCGATACATCGTCGGATACACGCCACGTGTGTACGGGGGCTTGCCGGGAGCACCAAGCTGGGTGGCCGGGTCCCAACCCGCCAGATCCGACGCGTCGTAGAGCGCCTTCACCTCGATACCGGAATCAGTCCGCTTGTCGTCGCTCATCCCCCCACCGTACGCCCCCACCCCCGCCCCATCCGAGTCCCCGCAAGTCATCCGAGTCCCCGCAAGTCATCCGAGTGCAGAGAGGGGGTCCGAGTGTTGAGCGCGCACACGGGTGGGCGCTCGGCACTCGGATGACCTCTGCGGCGTGGGATGGCCGAGCGCGCACATGGGTGGACGATTAGCGGTCGATCACCGGGAGGCGATGATGGCGATCTCGAGCAACCACTCGGGGCGGGCCAGCGCAGGCACCGGCAAAAGCGTGCTGGCAGCGAGATGTCCGGCGAGGGCGCGGTCACGCGCGGCCATCACCTCGGCAAGGGGCTGGCCGACGACCACGTAGGTCGTGATCGACACGATGTCCGCCACGGTGAAGCCCGCCTCATCAAGGATCGCCACGATGTTCGACCACACCACTTCCGCCTGAGCGCCGATGCCTTCAACCACCGATCCATCCACCGAGACCGGCACCACGCCCGATGTGTACAGCGTGCGCTCCGCCCGCTCGGCCAACACGGCGTGTGCATAGTTGGCGACGGGGGCGGCGATGGATTCGGGCATGATCGTTCGGTTCACCTCGTCAGCCTCGCAGCGACATGAGCAACCCCGCCTATCGTGCACCCATGGCGACCGACATGTCCGACGCACCCGATCTGGACACGCTCGATTCGATCCAGCAACGGGTCCTGTGGCTGGCGGTTCGGATGGTCGATCACGCCAACCGCGAGCGCCCGTTGCCCGCCGCGCCACCTGGTCGGGAGGCCGAGTTCACGGTCAAGGTCGGCGGCCACATGGCGTCGACAGCTTCGATGGTGAGCATCATGACGGCGCTGTGGTTCGCCCACCTGAACGGCGACGACAAGGTTGCCGTGAAGCCCCATGCCTCTCCGGCGTTCCACGCGATCAAGTACCTGATGGGCGACCTCGACCGGTCGTACCTCACCCGCCTGCGCGAGCGCGGTGGGCTGCAGAGTTACCCGTCGCGCACCAAGGACCCCGATGTGGCCGACTTCTCCACCGGCTCAGTCGGCCTCGGCGTCGTCGCCCCGCTGTTTGCGGCGATGGCCCGCCGGTACATCGACGCCCACTTCGAGACCTCGCCGAACGCCCGGTTCATCGCCTTGGTCGGTGACGCCGAGCTCGATGAGGGCAACGTGTGGGAAGCGATCGCCGATGCGTCGCTACAAGGTCTCGGCAACGTGATGTGGGTGGTCGATGCCAACCGCCAGAGCCTCGACCGGGTGATCCCCGGTCAGAAGATCAAGAAGCTGATGGAGTTCTTCGAAGGGTCCGACTGGCATGTGGTCGAGGCCAAGTACGGGACGCTGCTGCAGCGGGCCTTTGAACGCGACGGCGGCGACGCGCTGCGACGGCACATCGACGAGATGAGCAACGAGCGCTACCAGTCGCTGTTCGCGCTGCGAGGTGCAG
>JAYURF010000524.1:0-9177 GCA_043756365.1 Acidimicrobiales bacterium | reverse complement strand
GATCGAACACCATCTCGATATTCCCACGACTGATGGAGCGATGAACACCTTCATCACCCATCCCGACGAGGGTGGGCCGTTCCCGGTGGTGCTGTTCCTCATGGACGCGCCGGGCAAGCGCGAGGAACTGCACGACATGGCGCGACGCATCGCCACCACCGGCTACTACGTGATGCTGCCCAACCTGTACTACCGCGCCACCCGCGAGTTCGACTACATGTCCGGCGATGACCGTGTTCGGGAGCGGATGTTCGAGCTGATGCGCGGGGTCACCGATGCAATGGCGGTTGCCGACGCCGCTGTGTTGCTCGCCCATGCTGATGCCGACGCTGCCGCCGATGGCGAGCGTGCTGGGTGCGTCGGCTACTGCATGAGCGGACCGTTCGCGTTCGCTACCGCCGCATGCCTGCCGGACCGGATACAGGCGGCCGCGTCGGTCTACGGCGTGCGACTGTTCGGCGAGGGATCACCGGCCGCGCTCGCCGATCAGGTGCGCGGTGAGTTGTACTTCGCGTGCGCCGAGTTCGACGATTACGCGCCAGCGGCGATGATCGACGGCCTCGAAGCACACTTGGTTGCCATCGGGGCAAACGCCCGCGTCGAGCGGTATCCGGGTGTGCATCACGGCTTCGCCTTCCCGCAGCGGGCGGTCTACGACAAAGCCGCCGCCGAACGCCACTGGTCCCGACTGCACGCCCTCTTCGCCCGCAACCTTCGCCCCTGAATCCCGGCTCTCCGGGCGCGGTTTGGATACGTTCGCAGTGATGGACCGCGACGCTGATGTGGTGGTGATTGGGGCTGGGGTGATCGGGTGCGCCATTGCGCTCGAGTTGGCTCGCAGCGGGCGTTGCGTGGTGTGCGTCGACAAGGGGCCCGGGGCCGGGACCGGTTCGACGAGCGCGTCGTCGGCGCTGATCCGGTTCAGCTACTCGACAATGGATTCGGTGCTCACAGCATGGGAATCGGCAGCCCACTGGGAGTCATGGGGCGAGTACCTCGGCGTTGACGACCCCGACGGGATGGCCTCGTTCATCGGCACTGGGATGCTCATCTTCGACGAGCCGGCCGGGGTGATGCCTCGCGTCACCGAGCTGTGGGACACGGTCGGCATTCCTTATGAACGCCTTGCTGCCGATGACATCGGTATGCGGTTCCCGGCACTCGATGTCGGTTCGTACTTCCCGCCAACCGTGGCATCGGATCCGGCGTTCGGCAACTGCGCCAACGGTCGTCTCTCGGCAGTGTTCGACCCCAACGCCGGCTACATCGACGACCCGCAGCTGGCGACCCGCAACATCGCCCACGCGGCGCGCCATCTCGGGGCGGAGTTCATGTTCCGCCGGCGGGTGGTGAGCGTCGAACTCGAGGGCCACCCGTTCAGGCCGGACATCCGCCGTGTCCATCTCGATGATGGCAGCGCCGTGAACACCCAGGTCGTGGTCAACGCCGCCGGCCCCCACTCGGCCGAGGTGAACCGGCTTGTCGATGTGCAGCGCGAGATGAACATCGAGCACTGGCCGCTGCGCCAAGAGGTGCATGTCGCCCCCGGCCCGCGTTCGTTCTCGCTCGAGGCGGGTGCCCCGATCGTGGTCGATCTCGATCTCGGCCAGTACTTCCGTCCCCAACCAGGCGGCACCTTGCTGGCGGGCGGGACCGAAGCTGCGTGTGATCCGATGGAGTGGATCGACGACGCCGATCGCTTCGACGAACATCCCTCGATCGAACGGTTTGAGACCTCGATGTTGCGTCTCGCTCGACGGATGCCCGAGTTCGGTGTACCGAATCGTCCGGTCGGCCTTGCCGCGCTGTACGACGTCTCCGACGACTGGATGCCGATCTATGACAAGTCGTGCCTGAAGGGATGGTTCATGGCCTGCGCCACCAGTGGCAACCAGTTCAAGAACGCCCCGTTGGCCGGAAAGTTCATGCTCGCACTGATCGAAGCGGCCCGTCGGCGCCGAAACCATGATGTCAAGCCGGTCACGTTCGTCGGGCCACGCACCGGACGAACGATCAATCTCGCCGCCTTCTCGCGCAATCGCCCACCCGCGAACACGTCCGGCACCGTGATGGGCTGACGGCCCGAATCGCCGGTGCACTGGGTTATGCGAGGTGCACGACGAGGTCGGGGGGCGTGCTGGTGGCACGAATCAGGGCGGTGTTGGCGTCGTCGACGTGTTCGACCCAGGCGCGTGCGGCTTCGGGCGAACGTCCGAACTGCTGGTGACGCTGCACGAGCCGTTCGCGGCGCACCGCGTCGTCGATCTCGATCGTCCAGCACTCGTCCAGCAGCGTCGCGACCTCGGCCCACCCACCATCGTCGAGCAACAGGTAGTTCCCCTCGGTGATGACGAGATCAGCGCTCGTGTCGATGCGGATCGATCCGGCAATCGCGGCTTCGAGCGCGCGATCGAAGCGTGGTGCCAGCACGTCGACGTGACGTTGACGGATGCGCTGCAAGGTGGCGACGTAGCCGTCGATGTCGAAGGTGTCCGGCGCGCCCTTGCGACCGGTGACATCACGTCGAACCAGTTCCTCGTTGGCGAGATGAAAGCCGTCCATTGGAAGCAGACGCGCGCATTCTCCGAGCCGGTCGACGAGCGCTTCGGCCAGCGTCGATTTCCCGGATCCCGGTGCGCCGGCGATACCGAGGACACGGCGCCCAGCGCCGATCATCCGCTCAGCGCGTCCCACGAGATCGTCGAGTGTCGGAACGGTCCCGCCCGCCCTCGCAACGGAGCGCGCGTCGATGGGTTGGCCGCTCGTGGGGGTCATGTGCCCCAGTGTGGCGGGAGCTCGTGGCGCCATGGGGGGTCGGCACCGACTCGTTGGCATGTGATCGCCGCGACCTCGTTGGCGGCGCACGTCGCCTGCACCACCAGCGCGTGGTCGGCGAGTTCGGCAACGCCGTACCCGGCGCCGATCCACCAGCCGATGAATGCCCCGCCAAAGGAGTCACCTGCACCGATCGTGTCGGCCACCGTGATCTGCTCCGGAGCCACCAGCGTTTGCGCATCGGCAGACACGACCCATGTGCCGTTGCCGCCATCGGTGAGCAACACGACCCGGATACCCGTATCGGCTGCGACGAGCGTGCGGGCGTACGCGATGGGGACCGAGTTGGGGGACAGGTACGCAGAATCGTCAGTGCTGATCTTGACGATGTGCGACATGGCGTAGACCTCGCCCACGCGCTGCAGGTATGCCTCACGATCGGTGATCACATGTTCCCGGCAATTCGGGTCGGCCATCACCAATACGTCGGGGGTCAGCGAGGCGACATAGGCCACCACCGTCGTTGCCATCGGTTCGAGCACCAGGCCGAGGGTGCCGACGTGCACCGCTGCCGGATGGTCAAGCCCGCTCGGAACCTCGTCGAGCGCCGGTGCCGAGGTGCCGTTGAAGTAGAACCGGTACCGGGCTGACCCGGTTGGATCGAGCTCGGCGGCCGCCAGCGTGGTGGGGGAATCGGTGCGCACCGTTGCGACCGGATCGACCCGGTCAGCATGAAGTTGGTCGAACAGTTGGGTGCCGAACCGGTCCGTGGAGATCGTGCCAAGGAACGAAACCTCCGCGCCGAGCCGACCGATCGTGCGGGCCACGTTGAATGGTCCACCGCCGAGCTTGGCCGACACCGATCCGTCAACTGCAACCACGAGGTCGATCAACGCCTCTCCCGCCACCACGATCACGAAGCGGACCCCACCCTGATCGACGACATCTCGCAAGGTTGTCACAGTGTTGGTTAGGTGATGAAACCCACTGCCCGTTCCGACCACCAGTCCCGGTTCGACGGCTTCACCGTGTGGAATCGCTGCCGAAACATCGCCGAAACACGGCCTTGCCAACCTCTCAGGCGCTCGTGTCGAGCAATGACGGAGAGGGGCTCGAATGGACAGCGGAGATCTCGCATGGGTGCTGATTTCGGCGGCGCTGGTGCTGTTCATGACGCCCGGTCTGGCGTTCTTCTACGGTGGGATGGACCGCAGCCGCAACGTGCTCAACATGTTGATGATGAACTTCTGGTGCGTGTTGGTCATCCCGATCCTGTGGGTGGTGGTGGGCTACTCGCTCGCTCAGGTGCCCTTCGACAACGACCTGCTCGGCGGCTTCGATGCGTTCTTCCTCGACGGCATCGGGCTCGATGACAACGGTGGCCAGTTGGCCACCATCGCCTACCTCGGCATGTTCGCCGCGATCACCCCGGCGCTGATCTCGGGCGCGGTTGCCGACCGGATGAAGTTCTCGGCGTGGGCGATCTTCGCTCCGGCGTGGGTGCTGTTCGTGTACTGCCCGGTGTTCAAGTGGGTGTTCGGCGGGTTCCTCGGCCAGCGTGGCTCGCTCGATTTCGCCGGTGGCACTGCCATCCATGTCAACGCCGGGATCGCCGCGCTCGCCGCAGTGCTGGTGCTCGGCAAACGCAAGGGCTGGCCCCACGATGGGCACCCGCCGCACTCGATGCCGTTGGTCATGCTCGGCACCGGCATCTTGTGGTTCGGCTGGTTCGGGTTCAATGCCGGCTCGGCACTCGGCGCCAACGGTCAGGCGGCACAGGCGTTCATGAACACGTTCCTCGCGGCAGCCGCCGCTGGTCTGTCGTGGTGTCTCGTCGAGCGAGTCCGCGACGGCCATTTCACCAACCTCGGTGCCGCGTCCGGCATTGTGGCCGGTCTGGTCGCGATCACCCCGGCGGCCGGTTACGTGTCTGGTCCCGCGCCGATCGTGATCGGTCTCATTGCCGGCGTGGTGTGCTGCTTTGCGGTGCGGGTCAAGTTCGCCGCCGGCTTCGACGATGCGCTCGATGTAGTCGGCGTGCACTTCGTCGGCGGGCTCGTTGGTTCGTTGCTGATCGGCTTCTTCGCCAATCCCGACTTCTTTGCCGGCACGTTCCGCGAGGGCATCTTCTACGGCGGCAGCGTCCGCCTGCTGGCCGAGCAGTTGCTGGCCAACGCGGTGACGATCGTCTACTCGTTCGTCGTCACGGTCGTGATCCTGGTGATCCTGAAGCGCACGATCGGCATCCGTGTGGCGGACGAGGACGAGACCATGGGGCTCGACGCATCGGAGCACGGCGAGACCGCATACCACTCCAGTAACGTCATGGGCGGGCTGTGAAGCTCGCGCAGGGGGAACCACGATCATGAAACTCGTCACCGCCATCATCAAGCCGTTCAAGCTCGACGACGTCAAGAACGCGCTCAAATCGGCTGGCATCGAGGCGCTCACCGTCAGCGAGGTCCGCGGCTTCGGGCGTCAGGGCGGTCACACCGAGACCTACCGCGGTTCGGAGTACAAGATCGATCTCGTGCCGAAGGTGAAACTCGAGATCGTCGTCGCCGATGCGTCGGTCGACACCGTCGTCGACGCGATCGCCCAGGGTGCGCTGACCGGCAAGATCGGAGACGGCAAGATCTGGGTCACCTCCGTCGACGAGGTCGTGCGCATCCGTACTGGCGAGCGCGGTAGCGACGCAATCTGACGCCTGGCTTGCGTCGTAGGGTTCGGCAATGCCGCACCTTTCCCTCGACGAAGTCGAAGCACTGAGCCTGCAGATGTTGCGCTCGTCGGGCGCGTCGGCGTTGCAGGCTGCCCCGACCGCGCGCAGCATCCGCGATGCCGAAGCCGAGGGCCTGCGCCCGATCGGATTGTCGTACCTGCCCACCTATTGCGAGCATGTCGCCTGCGGCAAGGTGGTTGGCAACGCTGTACCCACCGTCGCCCGCCCACGCGTGGCGACCGTTGTGGTCGATGCGCGTCATGGCTTCTGCCACCCGGCATTCGAGGCCGGTTCGGCGGTGCTTGTCGCAGCGGCGCGCGAGTGCGGCGTCGCGATCATGGCGATCGAGCATTCGTACTCGGCCGGGGTGCTCGGCTGGTTCGTCGAGCGTCTCGCCAACGACGGCTTGGTGGCGCTCATGTTCGCCAACTCGTCGTCACTGATGGCCCCCGCTGGTGGGACGCGGCCGTTCTTCGGTACGAACCCCATCGCCTGGGCTGCGCCCCGCGTTGACGGCTCGCCCGTGGTTGCCGACCTGTCGTCGTCGGCGGTCGCGTGGGTGAAGGTGAACGCCGCCGCGCAGGCCGGGCAGTCGATCCCCGAAGGATGGGCACTCGATGCCGACGGGCGGCCGACCACCGATGCGACCGCCGCACTTGCCGGTTCGATGGTGCCGGCGGCCGGCCACAAGGGCTCGGCCCTGGCGCTGCTGGTCGATGTGATGTCGGGTGGCGTCGCCGGGTCGAACTTTTCGTTCGAGGCATCGGGTTTCGGTGGGAACGAGGGTGGCCCGCCCGATGTCGGCCAGGTGATCCTGGCGATCGACCCGACGGCCACGATGGGGGAGTCGTTCGCCGAACGGTTGGAGGTGGAGTTCACTGCACTCACCGCGGAACCCGGGGTGCGCCTGCCCGGCGGACAGCGTCTGGTGCACCGCCGCCTCGCAGAGGTCGACGGGGTGGACGTGCCTGACGATTTGATGGCCGTGCTGCGCAGCTACGTGCGTGGCTGACCCCGCTCCCCGCGCAACAGCTTGCGGACGTGCGCGGCAACGTCGTTGGGCTGCACCACGGCGCCGCGGATCAGGTCGTCGAAGTGCGCGGTCAGGGTGCGCACGTGCTCGCTGGAGGTGAGCACGAGGAACATCTGGCCGAGGTAGATGGCGGCGCGTTGCGGACCGAAGATGGTGATCGGCGCGGCGTAGCGCTCGAGCCCGTCGAACAGGAACCAGCGGAACGTGGGGTACAGATCGGTGGTCAGTTCGACGATCCGTTCGAGCTGCGCGGCGCGCACGTCGGCACCGAGAGTTCGCCAGATGCCATCGCCGTTGGCCAGCGACTCCAGCGACTGGATGCTGCTGCAGCATTCGAGATCGCCGCCGACATTGCGGGTCCATGCCAAGCGTGCCGCAGCCGTCTCGATCTGTTGCTCCGGGCGCGATGCGACGTAGTGGCGGATCTCGTGATGGATAACGGCTTCGGTCTTCAGTAGGTCGGGCAGCGTGGAGGGGACGTAGCGGATCTTGTAGCCCTGGGCCTCGTTGAACCACTCGATCAACCGCTCGTCGTTGGCCGACAGGGCGTCGCGCGCGAACGATGTCGTTTCCTCGACCATTTCGGCCTGCATCGGGCCGGTGTGTGACAGGCCGAGCAGCCAGTCGATCGACACCTGTTGGGCGGTGGCCACTTCGGCCAGGGTCTCGACGCGGGGCAGCCGCCGATTCGTGGGCGAGAGCAACTGCGACAGGGTGGAGCGGTCGATGCCAGCAGCGGCGGCGAAGCTGCTGCGCGACCCGTTGCCGCGCTGGATGACCTCCTCCAGACGCGCCTGGAAGGTTGCGATCAACGTGCGGCGATCGATCATCAGAACATCGTAATCACAGCAGATGTGGTGCTTGCGCAACAGATGACGCATTTCCGTGGATAAGTGCAGCGAGATGTGCGCATCATCGCAGCGTGGTCTGCTGCGCGCGGCATGTCACCAGTGCGACACTGCGTACCTGGTGAACGACAATCACGCCCCGATGGAGCAGCTCGACTCCGCTTCGGCGCGGCGGTTGCCGTCGACGATCGAATGGCCGACCGTTGGCGTGCTGGTCGCGTACTGGGCCGCGTTTGCGGCGATCATCGGATGGCACGAGCGGCTGCCGACGGCGGCGGTGATAGCCGTGTTGGCGTTGCTCGGCGGATGGTTCATGTCGATGCAGCACGAGGTGCTCCACGGCCATCCCACACCGTGGCCGCGCCTCAACATGGCCTTCGTTGCCACCCCGCTGTCGCTGTGGCTGCCCTATCCGCTGTATCGCGAATCGCATCTCGCCCACCACGACAGCGACCTCACCGTCCCCGCGCTCGATCCGGAATCGTTCTACCTCGACCAGGCCACGTGGGACGGCGCTCCCGGTTGGCGACGAAGTGTCTATCGGCTCCACCACACCCTCGTCGGGCGGATGCTGCTCGGACCCGCGTTCGGGCCGACGGCGCTGCTGCGCGACGAAGCGGCGACGGTGTGGAGCAATCGTTCGCGGCAACAGATCTGGCTCGTCCACCTGGCGGGTTCGGCGGTCGTGTGCTGGGTGGTGTTCGGGGTTGCCGACGTGCCCGTGTGGCAGTACATCGTCGGCTACTGCTACCTCGGCATGTCGGTCACCTACCTGCGGTCGTACGCGGAGCACCTCGCGCTGGCCGAGCCCACCCGGCGGACGGCGATGGTGGTCAGCGGCCGGTTCTTCGGTGTGCTGTTCCTGTACAACAACCTCCATCACACCCACCACGCCGTCCCCGGCGAAGCGTGGTATCGGCTGCCGCGCCTGAGCGACCAGCTCGGCTCCGAGTCGCTCGCCGACAACGGTGCCGGCCTGTACCGGGGCTACGGCGAACTGCTGCGCAGGTACGCGTTCCGCCCGTTCGATACCTTGGTCGCGCCCGCCGACGTCACCGGCAGGACACCGCAACCGTGAACGGGGCCCGGACGGTCGACGATTCGGGCGCTGGGCAGCGGGCGGTGAACGAGCGATGAACCGGAACCGCTCGGGCGGCCATGCATCGCTCGGAATGTACCCATTCGAGCAACTGCGCCCCGCGTACGACGGGCTGTGGCAGGCCGTTCGCGCCGAGGCCCAGTGGTTGCCGGCCAAGCTCGGTTGGGACCGCGACCTCGACGAATCGTGGCTCGCGCCCGACATGGTGATCGCCCAGACGTGCGGTTGGCCGCTGATCAACAAACTGGCCGATCGGGTGCGGGTTGTCGGAGCGTTCGAGCTCCTCGTACCGGGTGCGGTCGGCCATCGCTATCGCAGTGTGCTCGTCGCCCGGGCGCCGTGTGCGGTTGCCGACCTGGCCGGGATGCGCGCTGCCGTCAACTCGTCCAACAGCTTGTCGGGGTGGGTGAGCCTCGTAGCCGCCGTGCACGGCCCCGGTGGCACGTGGGCCGGTGGGGTCAGTTGGACGGGTGCGCACCGCGCCAGCATCGCCGCCGTGGCCGAAGGTCGTGCCGATGTTGCCAGCATCGATGCGGTGTCGTGGGTGTACTTCTGCCGCCTGGTGCCAGAGCTCGTCGCCGGGCTCGTCGAGGTCGGCAGCGGCCCCCTCGTCCCATCGCTGCCGCTGATCACGGCAGCGTCCACGAGCGACGAGCAGCTAGCCGAGCTACGCGCCGCCATCGCCGCAGGGTGCGCTTCC
>JAYURF010000523.1:0-3257 GCA_043756365.1 Acidimicrobiales bacterium | reverse complement strand
CCGCTCTCGCTCGTGGTGTTGATGATTCGCCGGGGCACGAGCGGGGTTCCTTCACCGGCCGCCTTGGTCTGCACCCGCCAGTAAACGGCAGCGAAGTGTGACGGGGCGAAGTGGCCTTTCAGATGGACGTCGACAACGTCATCGAACTGCGTCTCGGTCATCGCGAAGCTCATCGCGTCGCGGATGAAGCCGGCGTTGTTGACGAGCACGTGCAGATCGCCGAATCGGTCGATCGCCGTGGCGACCAATGCCTCAGCTTTCGCCCACTCGCTCACACTGCCATGGTGCGCAACAGCGTGCCCACCGGCGGCGATGATCGCTTCGGCCACCTCGTCGGCGCGCTCGGTGAGGTCGTTGACCACCACGCTCGCACCCTCAGCCGCAAGGCATTCGGCGTGGCACCGACCGACGCCTTGCCCGGCACCGGTGACGATTGCGACCTTGCCGCTGAGAGCACCCATCAACCCGCACCTCCACGATCTGACGACTCGTCAGATCATAGGTGGTACCTTGCGGAGATGGGGTTTCCGCCCGACGTGTTGGAGTTGGCCGCGAGGGTGCGCAACTGGGGACGGTGGGGGCCCGACGACGAGCTCGGCACGCTCAACTTCATCGACGACGCGGCCCGTCGGCGCGGTGTCGCCTGTGCCACGACCGGCACGGCGTTCAGCCTCGCGTTGCCGCTGTCGGGCGACGGGCCGCAGATGGGGTTCGTGCCAGGACGGATCAATCCGCAGCTGCACCCGTTCAGCTTCCCGCTGACCGGCGAGCCGAGCGAGGACCGCATGTGGCACGACGAGCGCCTCGACATGGGCACACAGGCGTGCACCCATTGGGACGGCCTTGCCCATGCCTCCTACAACGGCACCATGTACAACGGCTTTCCCGACAGCGAGATCACCGAGCGCGGCGCAGTACGCTGCGGCATTCACAACGTGCGCACCTTGGTTTCGCGCGGCGTGCTGCTCGACGTGGCCCGGGTGCACGGCCTCGATCAGCTCGCAGGCGGCCATGCGTTGACAACGGATGATCTCGATGCCGCCGCGGAGTTGGCGCGGGTCGTGCTCGAACCCGGCGACGTGATCCTGTTGCGCACCGGGCACATCCGCACCTTCCTCAGCGGCGACCGGATGCAGTACGCGATCGGCGCGCCGGGACCGAGCCTGGCGACGGTCGAGTGGTTCCATCGGCACGAGGTTGCCGCGGTCGCCATCGACAACCTGATCTTCGAGGTGTTCCCGTGCGAACGCGACGACGCGTTCTTGCCGGTGCACTTCTTGCACCTCGTCGACATGGGACTCACCCAGGGCCAGAACTGGGACATGGAAGCCCTCGCAGCCGACTGCGCCGACGACGGCCGGTACAGCTTCCTGCTGTCGGCGTCGCCAGAGCCCGTGGTGAACGGCGCGGGTGCTCCGGTCAACCCCGTCGTCGTGAAGTAGCGATGGGGCCGACGCTGTCGGTCGCCTCGCTGCTGCGCGAGCGGAGCGGCGATGAACACCCCGGCTACGTGTTCGGCAAACAGGCATGGACGTGGGATCAGGTGGTGCGCGAGTCGGCGGTCCGCGCCGCACTGCTCGACGACCTGCTCGACGATCCGCCCGCGACCTCGTCGTCCGGCGACGCGCCGCGCCATGTCGGCGTGTTGCTCGACAACGGGCCCGAATATCTGTTCCTGGCCGGTGGCGCAGCACTCGCCGGGGTCACGCTCGTGGGGATCAACCCCACGCGTCGCGGCGCTGAGCTCGCTCGCGACATCGGCCACACCCGGTGCCGCTTCGTGATCACCGACGCCACCCAGGCATCGCTACTGCCCGGCGATGCGGCGATCCACATCATCGACTCCGCCGAGTACGCCACACGGCTCGCCGCCTGCGCCGACGCATCGCTCCCCGACGCCGATCCCGACCCGCTGACACCGCTGTTCCTGCTGTTCACGTCCGGTTCGACGAGCGACCCGAAAGCCGTCGTGTGCACCAGCGCCAGGTTGGCCAACACCGGTGTCCGCGCCGCAGCCGGATACGGGGTGACGCGTGCTGACGTGTGCTATTGCTGCATGCCGTTGTTCCACGGCAACGCGCTGATGGCGTGCTGGGCACCTGCGCTTTCGGTCGGGGCCACCGTGGTGCTGCGCCCCAAGTTTTCCGCCAGCGGGTTCCTGCCCGATGTCCGCAACTACGGCTGCACGTATTTCACCTACGTGGGCCGCACCATCGCGTACGTTCTCGCCACCGACGCCAGCGACGTCGATCGGGACCACCAGCTCCGACTCGGGTTCGGCACCGAAGCCTCGGCGCTCGACCGCGAGCGGTTCATCGCGCGCTTCGGGTGTCCGCTGGTGGAGGGCTACGGATCGAGCGAATCAGCGGTGGTGATCATGCGCACCCCAGACACCCCGGCCAACGCCCTCGGCCGGCCGCGCACCGACGACGGATCCGACGTCGCCGTCATCGATCCGGCCACCGGCGAGGAGTGCGCCGATGCCCGCTTCGACGATCATGGTGCACTGACCAACGCCGGCGCAGCGATCGGTGAGCTCGTCAACCGCAGCGGCGGAGGCGCTTTCGAGGGCTACTTCGCCAACGACGAAGCCACCGCAGAGCGGCTGCGAGGCGGGTGGTACTGGACGGGGGATCTCGCCTTCCGCGATGCCGACGGGTTCTTCTACTTCGCCGGGCGCACCGCCGACCGGCTCCGTGTCGACAGCGAGAACTTCTCGGCCGCTCCCGTGGAAGCCATCCTCCATCGGCTGCCCGGCGCCGTGATGGTTGCGGTGTACGCCGTGCCCGATCCGCGAACCGGCGATCAGGTGATGGCCGCGATCGAGATGTCCCCTGGCCGCGAGTTCGACCCCGTCGAGTTCGCCGAGTTCCTCGCCTCGCAGCGCGATCTTGGCACGAAGTGGGCGCCCCGGTTCGTGCGGATCACCCCCAGCATCCCGATCACTGCGAACAACAAAGTCAACAAGCAACCCCTCCGCCACGAAGCCTGGCGCTGCACCGACCCCGTGTGGTGGCACCCCCCGGGGTCACACGAGTACCGGCTGATGACCAACGACGATCGCGCCGCAATCGAAGCCGAACTCGCGCATCACGCCCGCCGGTAACTCCCGCCCACCTGCGCCACGAGTCATCCGAGTCCCCGCGAGTCATCCGAGTGTGGAGAGGGGGATCCGAGTGTTGAGCGCGCACACGGGTGGGCGCTCGACACTCGGATGGGCGCTCGGGACTCGGAGGGGTCAGCGCCTCGCCGACGTT
>JAYURF010000522.1:0-3258 GCA_043756365.1 Acidimicrobiales bacterium | reverse complement strand
CCGGTGTGGGTGCGCCGCTCGCCGCGGGCCGGCCCGATCTCCATCACGGCGTCGTTCGCGAACAGCGGCCACAGCAGATCGAACTTGCCGGTGTCGCCGTACGAGTTGTAGCGGGCGACCAGGTCGCGAATGCCCTCGCGGGCGAGGAGATCGTCGAGCGTCATGCGGGCTACCGTAGCGACCCCATCGTTAGAGCAAGTCCCCGCATCAGAAAACCGGATGCCGGGACCCTGGGTTTCGCCGGGCGGGAGGCCGGGAAAGTACTGTCCTCATTTCAGGCCGGTCCCCGACCGCCGGCCGTACTGGGGTTCGACGATGGCTGCTGCGACGTGACGCTTCCTGACCGGATCTGTGATCCTCACCATCACCTGTGGTTGCGAGCCGGGATGGAGTACCAACCGGTCGACCTGCGCGCCGACATCGCGACCGTGCCGCAAGTCGTGCGGACCGTGTTCGTCGAGTGCGACGCGTGGTACCGCGAGCTCGGCCCCGAGCACCTCCGTGTGGTCGGCGAGACCGAGTGGGTGACCGCGACCGCCGACCCGTTCGTCGAGGGCATCGTCGGCGCCGGCGACCTCCGGCTCGGCGCGCGCACCGAGGAGATGCTGCAGGCGCACATAGCTGCGGGTTCGGGCCGGTTCCGCGGCATCCGCCAGCGCGCCACGTGGGACGGTGATCCGGCCATCCGCCCGAACGACCCCGACCCGGGGCCCGGCCTGTTGCTCGACCTCGCGTTCCGGCAAGGGTTCGAGGTGCTCCACTCGCTCGGGCTGTCATTCGACGCGTGGATGTACTTCCCCCAACTGCCCGACCTGATCGACCTCGCCCGCACCTACCCCGAAGCGGCGATCGTCCTCAACCACCTCGGTGCGCCGATCACGATCGGCCCGTACGGCGACCGTGAGGCGACGCACGCCCGTTGGCGCGACCTGATGACCGAGGTGGCGACATGCGCGAACGTGGTGCTCAAAGTCGGCGGCATCGGCATGCCGATGTTCGGCAGCACGTGGCACAAGGCGAGCCCGCACCCCGGCACCGGCACCCGCGCCGATGAGGTCGCCGTTACGTGGGGCGACTCGATCCGGTTCTGCATCGACGCCTTCGGGCCGCACCGCTGCATGTTCGAGAGCAACTTCCCGGTCGACAAGGTCTCGATGAGCTACGCCACCCTGTGGGCGGCGTTCGATCAGATCAGCACCGGCTACTCCCCCGCCGAACGAGCTGCGTTGTTCCACGACACAGCGGTGAGCACCTACCGACTCCCCTGACCAAGCGATACCCCGAACGAACGACTAGTTGAGAGCCACATGATCGACGACACCATCACCGAAGACACGCCGTTCGTCCCCGAAGACGACACCTACCACCCGCCCACGATCGACGATCCGTTGTGGTTCGAGACAACCTGGTGGTCGTTCTCGGTACCCGAGCGACGGATTGGGGGCTGGCTGCACGCCGGCCGCAGCACGAACAGGGGCACGGTCACATGGCGCGTGTTCCTGTGGGACGCGAGAGGTGCCGACCCGGCCCGGATGGCGTATTACAAGATGGTCGCCGACGCCCCGTTCGGCGGCCCCGTCGAACATACCAGTGCCGGCCCCGACGCAACGCACATGGTCGACCTGCGCGACCTGACGTTCCCCGACGGCGGGTTCAGCGTGAAGATGATCAACCCACTGATGGACTATCACGTCGCCTACGCCGACCCCGATGCCCGCTTCGCGATCGAGTTCGAGCACCGCAGCGTGCACCCGCCGCACCGCTTCACGCCCGGCGAAGCACCATGCGTGCACAACCCGCACCTCGACCAACTCGGACACATCACGGGCGAGCTCGTGCTCGAGGGCGAACGGATCCCGATCGACTGCTACTCGATACGCGACCGCACGTGGGGCCCGCGCAGCCGCCACCACTCGCACGGCGCGCAGCCGAAGGAGGACCGCGGGGCGCGTGTGGCGAACCCGGGTGGCGCGCAGTGGCGCGAGATCGAACGCGAGCGAGGCCGCGGCCGCATCCAGTACATCTTCGGTCACGCCTGGGACGACCAGTCCTGCGACACCGGATTCCTCAGCTTTGTGCGTACCCAGGACGGCAGTGCCGACGGCTGGTCGCCGCTCAACATGGGGTGGCTGCTGCAGGACGGCGAGTTCACCCGGCTCGACAGGACGAAGAGCCGGATGAAGAACTACCGCGATCCGGGCACCGGCTGGAGCGCGCACATGGAGGTCGACCTCGTCGACGTCAATGGCCGCACGATGCAGGCCGAGGGCATCGCCCTCAGCCACAACTGCGAGCACGGCAACGGCTCGAACGCCTCGATGCGCTGGGAGCTCATGTCGCCCGGTCGCTCCACCCGAATGGGCTGGGGCGAAGACCAGGACGGCTGGCGTACCGACCACTTCGCCAGGATGCTCCGCGCTCTGCGTTCTGCCCCATCGCAATGACCGACGCAACCGGCGACCGCCAGGCCACCCTCGCCCGTTGGGCCGCCGACGTCGTCGGCGAACCAACGGTCACGCTCAAACGGCGGCCCGGCGGCGGCAGCCATGAGGCCTGGGATGTGATCGCTGACGGCACCGCACAGTGGTTCCTGCGCGCCGACGCCGTCGACCCCAGCGAGGCGAAGCACTACACGCTGCGCCGTGAAGCCGAGATATATCGCGCCGTGAACACGATCGGCCTGCCCAGCCCGGCGGTGCTCGGCATCCATCCCACGTTCGAAGCCGTGTTGCTCGAACGTTCGTCCGGCGATGCCGCATTCGCGAGGCTCGACGCCGGTGTGCAGACCGAGATCATCGACGACTTCGCACCGTGGCTGGCCCGCCTCCACGCTGTCGACCCGGCCACGCTCGACCTGCCGAGCCTGATCCCGGCCACCACGATCGTCGCGGCCGTGCAGCACGAGCTCGACCTGTGGGAGAGTCGCCTCGACGCGTCCGGCGTGCCCGACCCGGTGCTGACCGCCTGCTTCCGATGGCTTCGCGAGAACGTGCCCCGCACCGGCGACGCCCGGCCATCGCTCGTGCAGGGCGACACCGGGCCTGGCAACTTCCTCCACGACGGGCACCGCGTCACTGCGTTCCTCGACTTCGAGCTCGGCCATCTCGGCGACCCGATGGAGGACATCGCGTGGGTCGGCACGCGCAACGCGCAGGAACCGGTGCCCGACTTCGAACGGTTCCTTGCCCGCTACGGCGAGGCGACCGGTGTTGCGCCCGACCGCGACCGCGTCCGCTACCACGCGCTGTTCGCCGAGCT